>CAJYBQ010000658.1 GCA_913064755.1 uncultured Alphaproteobacteria bacterium | reverse complement strand
CGGGACCGCGGGGGCTGCCCCTGGCATTTTCCGTCCCGCCAACCCCTAGTTCCGTCGCGGGGATGAATTCCGCCCCCAGACCGCCGTGCGTGACCCGCCCCATGCCGAGCAGCGGTTGCCAACTCCATTGCCCTGGTACCGTTCCGCCATCTCAGGGCAGATCACGATGAAGAACGGTCACACGGGTGTCAGCCCCGCGCAAGCGCCGTGCGATTGCTTCCGTGGTGAAAACCGACCGGTGTCGCCCACCCGTGCACCCGACCGCGATCGTCAGGTAGGATTTGCCTTCATTGACATAGCGGGGCAACAGGAACGCCAGCATGTCCTCCAGCTTTCCGATGAACGGCTCCCAGCCCGGATCTGCCGCGATATGGGCCTGGACGGCGGCGTCGAGGCCCGTGCCTGCCCGCAACTCCGGCACGTAGTAGGGGTTGTCCAGGAACCGCACATCGAAGACCAGGTCGGCGGCTCGCGGCAGCCCGCGCCGGAACGAGAACGACGTGACGTGGATCTGTATCCGCTGTTCCTCCGACAGGTCGAACAGTCGCCGCAGATGTTCCCGCAGGTCCGGCAGGGAAAGCGCCGTCGTGTCGATCACCCGGTCAACCCGGTCGCGCAGGTTGGCAAACATCTCCTGCTCGATCCGGATGCCGTCCGCGACGGAGCGGTCGGCCGCCATGGGATGGCGACGCCGGGTCTCGGTGAAACGGTTCTGCAAGACGTCGGGATCGCAGGTGAAATAGCAGAACCGGACATTGATGGCGCCGGTCTGGCGTAATTCGGTCAGCCGTTCGTCCAGCGCTTCCGGGTCGAAGTCCCGCGTGCGGCTGTCGATCCCGACGGCCAGGCAGCGGCGCTTGCCACGTTCCTCACCCTCGGATTCCGCCCGCTCCAGCAGCGCCGGCAGCAGGAACAGTGGAAGATTGTCGACAACCTCCCACCCCATGTCCTCCAGAATCTTCAGGGCCGAACTCTTGCCTGCCCCGGACAGTCCGGTCACAAGCAGCAACTCGTCGCGATCCCTTGTGCCGTCCACCATCTCGGTCATTCCACGCGCTTTCCCGGTTCATGAAGGACAGAGAGCGCAAGACGCAGCCGCGCCCCTGCCGATGCCTGGAATGGATATAGCTCCATCGCCGGTCGTTCGATACCTGAATGGCGGAAAAACCGCGCCTCCGGCATGCGCGGCACGGCGTCGGCGCTTGCAACCAGGTCAACCACCAGGTGAACGTCCGCCCGGGACGCCCATTCGCCGGTGGTCAGCCGCACGATGCCGATCCCGCGCACTTCCAGCATGCCCCGCAGGGTATCCGGGCAACTGGCCACCAGCTGGTCGTTTTCAACCGTCAGGATCACCCTGTCATCGGCAATCAGGGTCCAGCCATCCGCCAGCAGGCGCAGCGCCAGGTCCGACTTGCCAGATCCGGACGCGCCCCGGAGAATCACCCCTGCCCCGTCAAGCGCGACAACGGTTGCATGTCGGGTTTCGTCCGGCAGCCGGGCCATGGCGATCAGTCGGCCGTGCCGCAGAGCGCGCGGGCAAAGTCATCCGCCGCGAAGGGGCGCAGGTCTCCCGCCTGCTCGCCGACGCCGATGTAATGCACCGGCAGGCCGAATTTCTCCGCCACCGCCACCAGCACACCGCCACGCGCGGAACCGTCCAGCTTGGTCATCACCAACCCGGTCACGTCACAGACATTGCGGAACACTTCCACCTGGTTGATCGCGTTCTGGCCGGTGGTGGCGTCGAGCACCAGCAGGACGGAATGCGGCGCGGTCGCGTCCTGCTTCTTCAGAACGCGGATGATCTTCTCCAGCTCGGCCATCAGGGTGGCCTTGTTCTGCAACCGTCCCGCCGTGTCGATCAGCAACAGGTCGGCGGATGTCGCCCGCGCCCGGTTCAGGGCGTCGAAGGCCAGGCCGGCAGAATCCGCGCCGGTTTCACGCGCCACGACTTCCGCGCCCGTCCGTTCACCCCAGATCTTCAGCTGGTCGATGGCG
>CAJYBQ010000657.1 GCA_913064755.1 uncultured Alphaproteobacteria bacterium | reverse complement strand
GGGCGGGGCGGCGACAGGGATGAATGGCCGGATGCGGCGGGGGTCGTGCCTTGGGCGCCGCTTTGCCGGAATATCCCCGAACCGCACCCGGAATCTGGAAAGCGGTATTCGGCCCGTCGCTTGGCCGATTGCGTCCAGGAAGGCGCCGAACGGTTCGGCTGGCATAACCGCGGTTCTGAGCCCGGCCAACATCGAGACGGCGAGTGGCTGGTCGGCCTCGGCATGGCGGCGGCGGCGCGCTTCCCATAGCCGCCGTGATCCGCGCCCCATACATCGATCAGCGTATCGCCGCCCCGGCTATGCTTGTCGAAGTGATAGGCGATGTCGGCGGCGAAATAGGTCCATGAACCGTCGGATTTCTTCAGCGGCCGGTCGACGTCGTCACCCCATTCGGTGGCACGGAACAGCAACTGCGGGCGCGGTTCCCAATCCTCGGGCAGCTTGCCCTTCGGCGGTTCCAGCACGCCGGTGTAGACCATGCCGCGCTCTTCCAGGTCCCGCACGGCCTCCTCCACGCGGCCATTCGCGTACAGCGCACGCTCCGACGTGAAGACCTCGTGATCCACACCCAGCGCATGCAGGTCTTCGCGGATCAGCCCCATCATCCGTTCCACGGCATATTCCTGGAACACGGGCAGCCATTCGGCCTCGTCGGCATCGAGCCAGCGGTCCTGGTCGCGTTCCGCCAGGTCGCGCGCCGGCTGGACGAGGTAGTCACCGGGGTAGAGTCCTTCCGCCAACTCGCCCGGACGCTGGCCCAGGGCCTCCCGATAGCGGTGGTGCAGCGACCGGGCCAGCACCACCACCTGCGAACCGGCATCATTGATGTAGTATTCGCGGGTGACATCCCAGCCGGTCTTTTCCAGCAGGCTGGCCAGCGCGTCGCCGAAGACCGCGCCGCGGGCATGGCCCACATGCATCGGACCGGTGGGATTGGCGCTGACGTATTCGACGTTCACCGGCCGCCCCTGCCCGAGATCGGAATCCCCGTAGGCCGTGCCGCTGCGCAGGATCTCGGCAAGGCGTGCCTGCCAGAAATCATCGCCCAGGCGGATGTTGATGAAACCGGGCCCCGCGATCTCCACGGACGCGACACCGTCCATGTCGCCGATGACCGGGGCCAGCGCCTCCGCGATGTCGCGCGGCTTGCGACGCAGCGGCTTGGCCAGCACCATGGCCGCGTTCGTCGCCAGGTCGCCGTGCGACGCGTCACGCGGTGGTTCCACGGTGATCGGCCCGACGTTCACATCGGCAGGCGCACCATCGAGGGAGGCCGCAGCCTCCCTGATCAGATCATTGAAATGACGGAACAGGTTCATGGCGATTCGCTTGTGTCTGGGACACCGGATACTAGCTCAAGTCCTGTTCCGGTGTCTGGGTGGTCGTGTCTGGGTGATGCTATCGGACGGATCGTGACTGGATCGTGGATGGATCGTAGCGGGCGGGACTGCCGACCGGCACACCGGTTGTGGCGGTGACCGATTGACAAATGTCATGCGCGGGCTAAATCCCTCTCGTATCCGGCGCAAGTGGGCGAACCGTGATTAGCCTGGAGGATTGACTGACCATGAGAGAGAACATTGCCACCGACCTGCACGAATGCCGACACACTGATGGTCCGTTCCATCGTGGTCCAAGCCTGCTCAAGGACGGCGGGCGACCGGGTAGTAAACGCCGGGTCGAGATCATGGGGGGGGGGCGGGGGGGAGTGGGGCGGCCAGTGCGGAGAGAGGAGCGCGGAGGTGGAGGGGGGGGTCGAACCGGAGCGCGCGCGGCGGGCGGGGTGGGGCGCGGCCGCGATCAGCTGGTCCGGGTCGCTGCGCGCAGCCTCGCCCTGGTAGCTGAGGATCAGGCGGTGGCGGAGTACGGGTGCGGCGAGCGCGGCGAGGTCGTCCTCGGAGACGTGCAGCCGTCCTTCGACGAGAGCGCGCGCCTTGCTGGCGAGCACGAGGGACTGGCCCCCGCGCGGGCTCGAGCCGAAGCGTACGAGGTGGCGAACGCTCTCCGGCGCG
>CAJYBQ010000656.1 GCA_913064755.1 uncultured Alphaproteobacteria bacterium | reverse complement strand
CGGGCTCGAACAGTTCCAACTGCGCGTCGTAAGGGCTGAGCTGCATCGCAGCACCACGTATATTGGCGGTTTCCTGCGTCAGGCTAATGACTTCTTCCAGAAACGGGCGCTGGGCCGCGAAATCGTTGGCGGCGCGGTTCTGCCGCCATGCCATCTCGGATCTCGCCCCGGCGCGCTGCGACGCCTCCACCAGGTCGGCGGGGACGGCTGTTTCCAGCACGAAGGCGCGGCGCATCAGGCCCAGGTCGCGTGCATCAACGGGCGACAGATTGTCAGAATCCTGTTCCGCCGCGTCCAGCAGATCCGCAGTTTCAGTCGATACCAGGATTTCGCGTGCCATGCGGGTCAGTTCCGCGATCTGGTCGGTGCGGGCGTCTGCGGCACCGTCCGGCATCAGCGTGGAGCGATCCCAGTAGAGCATGGCCAGCGCATCCTCGATCAGGCTGCGGCGGCGAAAGCGGAGGTGCAACCGGTCCAGGGGCGATGATGCTTCGGTGGTCATTGGGCTTTTCTTTCCCGCCCGCGCGCCAGTCCCATCAACACGTAGATGATGGTCATGATGACGGCGAAGCTGTACCAGGTGATGGCATATTCCAGGTGATTGTTGCGCAGGCTGAACGATGGCGGCGCGGCATCCGGCCATGTGACAGGGGATTCCGACTGGACCAGGTAGACCTGCTGCAGCGGGACGCCGGCACGGGCCTCCAGGGCCGCCAGGTCGACCCAGAACCAGTTGTTTGCCGCAGGGTCATTGTCGGGGACGAACATCGTCTGTTCCCCCTTCAGCCGCACGATACCGGTCACGGTGACGGGGCCCTCGACCTGGCCGGCAGCGCGGCTTCCAGCGTCCTTGAGCTGTTTCGGCACCCAGCCGCGGTCCACGATCACTGCCGTGCCATTGTCGCGCAGCAAGGGCGTCAGGACCTGAAAGCCGTTGGTGCCGTGACGGGGCTGGGAAATCCGATGGGCCTCGGCAGCGTGCAGGAACGTTCCGGTCACGCTGACCTTGCGAAAGCGCCATTCCGCCGGATCGTCGATACGCGCGGGCAGGGGGACCGCTGCCTGTTCCATCCGGGCATCGATGTCGCGGATCAGGTCGAGTTTCCAGGCCCGGCGTTCCATCTGCCAGGTGCCGAGCACGATCAGGAAGACCAGTGATGGCAGCCAGGCGGCCGTCAGCCAGAATGAGGGACGGAAGTTGCGCAATTCAACGGTTCCTGTTCCAGGATAGGGGCCGTGCGGATCAACCGGTCTGCAGGCTGCGCCATGACAGCAGAAGCACCAGCCAGACCAGGCTGAGGAATGTCCAGTACCACGCAACGGACAGTCCCGCGATGCGGCTACCGGGCGCGGAGGCAAACCGTTCCAGCCCCATCAGGGCGGCCAGCAGGCTGATGCCGATGGCGAAGACCACACCAAAGCCGCGCCAGCCCCCCGCGACGGCGAGGACCTGGGTGGCGATGCTGGGCGGGCCGCCGAAGATGGAAAGGTGGCGATACACCTGCACGGCGGGGAACAACCGGGCCCGCACCCGGCCGGAACGGGCGGGCACCCGGCGCAGGCGGCGCGCGGAGCTCGACGGCTCCGCGCGCCGCTCGCGTTGCGGGGCGCGGGAGGTCGGCAGTATCTGCAGCCACGGGTGCGCGGCTCTGGAACTGGAGCTCCCCGCCGGCAGAGGTTGGAACCACAGGCGACACAGATAACACAGAGCCGGACCGCTGATCGGGCTCGCGGCATGAGCTGCTCGCGGGGCTGAGGCCGGTCGGCGAAGTCCGGCCAGTGAGGCAGCCATCGACAGAAACAGCCGCCTTCGGCGGCCGGCGAAGGCGGCTGATCGTCTGAATCTCGGTCGATGCCCGATCGGCCTCAGCCCCCCGGAAGCGAAACCGCGCGGAGACGCTCAGCGGTCTCTGTGTCCTCTGCGTCCTCTGTGGTTCAAATTCTGTCGGCGGAGGGCCCCAGCCCCCCCCGCTGCCCGACACCCAGGTCGCCGAGAGCCTCGAGTTCCGAACGCCCTCCCCGCTCTCCCC
>CAJYBQ010000655.1 GCA_913064755.1 uncultured Alphaproteobacteria bacterium | reverse complement strand
GGACCATTGACGACCCGTGGAGTCTTTCAGAAATCCCGGGTCAGCGCCAGCCTGCCGGAATCCGGTCGATGCCGATGGCTTCGGCGTCACCGCGTCACTTCTGCAGGATGCTGGAGATTTCCTTCAGCTTGGTGCGTGCGCGCAGCAGATAGAAGCCCTGACTGGTCAGATGGTTGGGCAGGATCAGGCCATCGGGCGATCCGTTCTGCACGATCAGCGGATCCAGCACCGCGAGGCTGCGCATGACGGCCAGCATCTCGGTCCAGGTCCGGGTCAGATTGCGCTCCGCCAGGATGCTGTCGAAGTCGCGTCCCAGGTCACGCAGCATCAGGTAATAGGCATAGCTCTTGCCCTTCACCCGGTAGAATTCGTCGTCGACCTGGAAATCGAACCACCAGCCGCCGCTGTAGTTGCGCACATGGTCGTCGATGGCCTGGCTGGCCGCGCCCATGTCGGTGGCAAAGCGTTCGATGGTCACCTGCAGGTTGTCCACGCGCCGATCGAACACCGCGCTGCCCGCTGCCAGGCGGATGTTGTAGTTGCGCAGGTTGCGGATCGCGGCCCGGTATTCGGACTCGGCAGGTGTCGTCGGCATCAGCGACACGGACGGGTTCCATGTCCACTTGGTACCGGAAATGCTCAGGCGACTGCGGGCTTCCTTCAGGTCCTCGTCGGCGGCGGATGAACCACGGACCCGGCCGAGCTGGTCGACCATTTCGATGGTCAGCCGGTTCGTTGCCTCGAGCACGCCAAGCTGGAAGTTCGGCATGTTGTCCAGCGCGGCGGACGGCAGGAAACACGGGTCGTTCGGGGTCCACCAGTGCGCGTTCACCTCGCGGTCCAGCAGGCCGGCCACCGTGGCCACGACATAGGATCCACCGGCTGGCAGGTCCACCGGTTCGATCCGGTAGTCCGGGTCGTCGTCGATGTTCTGGATCATCAGGCTGCCGACGGGATAATAGAGCGCCGCAAACAGCACGATCGCGATGCCGAGGTGCTTCCACGTGCGGCGCAGGATCGCGCGCCTGGTGCCGCCGCCCAGTTTCGGGCGATCTTCACCAACGATCCTGTCGGCCGGGTCGTCACCAAGCTCTCGCATGCAGTCCTACCTCTCGTCGTGGCCAATCGGGTCTCGTCGCATCGAACAGCTGACATCCCGAAGCAACGGGAACGGCGAATGTTCCGCCAGGGGCGGCGCATTGGCAACGCCGCGGGTCAGCAACGTTTCAGATGGGGTCGCATGGCGTCATCGCAAGAAGCCGACGATGTCCTTCACCTGATTCAGGATCGGACGCGCCATGGCCTCGGCGCGCGCGGCGCCGTCGCGCAGGACCGCATCCACGTGGTCGGGGGCCGCCATCAGGCGCTGCATCTCGGTTCCGATCGGGCCCATTCGTGCCACGGCCAGGTCGGCGAGCTGTTGCTTGAAGGCACTGAACTGCTGGCCCGCGAATTCCGCGACCACCGCTTCCCTGGTCGTGTCAGACAGGGCGGCATAGATGCCCATCAGGTTGTCCGCCTCGGGCCGGTCGGCCAGTCCGTCGACGGTTTCCGGCAAGGGCTCCGGGTCCGTCTTGGCCTTGCGGATCTTGCGGGCGATGGTGTCGGCATCATCGGTGACATTGATGCGGGAATTGTCCGACGGGTCCGACTTGGACATCTTCGCCTTGCCGTCGCGCAGGCTCATCACCCGGGTCGCGGCACCCAGGATCAGGGGTTCGGTGATCGGGAAGAATTCCTGTCCGAAGTCGTGGTTGAACTTCTGCGCGATGTCGCGGCACAGCTCCAGGTGCTGGCGCTGGTCGTCGCCAACGGGAACGTGCGTCGCGCGGTAGGTCAGGATGTCGGCCGCCATCAGGTTCGGATAGACGAACAGCCCGACCGAGGCGTTTTCCTTGTGCTTGCCGGCCTTTTCCTTGAACTGGGTCATCCGGTTCAGCCAGCCGAGCCGGGCGATACAGTTGAATATCCACGCGAGCTGGGCATGGGCCGATACCTGGCTCTGATTGAAGATGATGCTGCCCTTCGGGTCG
>CAJYBQ010000654.1 GCA_913064755.1 uncultured Alphaproteobacteria bacterium | reverse complement strand
ACGCGCTGGCGAAACGCGCGGCCTCGTCGCCGCCCGTTCCGGCGCGCACTTCCAGGATGGCACTGCGCGCGTCGGCGTCGTCACCGGGCAGCAGCAGGATCATCAGCGCCCGTTCCTGGTCGGGGCGGCTGGCGGTCAGTGCCTCCAGTTCCGATCGCGCCAGGTCGCGCATCTCTGCATCACTGTCCGGGTCGTCCAGCATGGATTGCAGATCGGCGATTTCCGCGTCCATCGCCGAAAGCCTGTCGATGCCGGCAACGACGGGCGTCAGTTCGGCATATTCGCGCGCAAGGTCGGTGAAGTCATCGCGGTCACCGCCGCCTTCCGCCATCAGGGCTTCCAGCTCGTCGTGCCGTGCCTTGATGCGGCGCAATCGGTCGCGCGGGATCACACGCGACTTCCGTCGAAGGATGCCAGCGCGGCAGAGATGTTCTCCAGCGCGACCTCGTTCTGCTCGCCCGTGGCCAGGTTCCGGATCTGCACCAGCCCCCTGGCCAGTTCGTCGTCACCGAAGATCAGGGCCGCCACGGCCCCGGCCTTGTCGGCACGTTTCATCCGCTTGCCCAGGTTGCCACGGAATGCCTGGTCGACGACGAAGCCGTCACGGCGCAGCGACTGCCCGATCTTCAGGGCTTCCGTCTCCGCGGTTTCACCGATCGGGATCAGGGCAATCGGCTGCGGCGCTTCGCCGGTCACGCCCGACAGCATTGCCAGCCGTTCTATCCCGCCTGCCCAGCCGATGCCCGGTGTTGCCGGTCCGCCGAGTTGCTGGATCAGGCCGTCATAGCGCCCGCCGGCGATGACCGCCCCTTGTGCGCCCAGCGCATCGGTCACGAATTCGAATGCCGTGTGGGTGTAGTAGTCCAGCCCGCGTACCAGCCGGGGATTGATCTCGTAGGCGATGCCGAGCGTGTCCAGCCCGAACAGGACGGTGCCGAAGAAGTCCTGGCTCTGCTGGTTCAGGTAGTCCCCGAACAGCGGCGCGTCCTCGCCCAGTTTCCGGTCGCCCTCGTCCTTGGAATCCAGAATGCGGAGCGGGTTGCGGCCCAACCGGTCCTGGCTGTCCTTCGACAGTTGCTCGCGATGGTCGGAGAAATAGCTGACCAGCGCGGCGCGATAGGCGTCACGGCTTTCCGGATCGCCCAGCGTGTTGAGGTTCAGCACCGTCTTGTGCAGCACGTTGAGGCTGTTGAGGATTTCCGCACCGACGGCGATCACTTCCACGTCCGCCGCCGGTTCGGGCGCGCCGATGATCTCCACGTCGATCTGGTGGAACTGCCGTTGCCGACCCTTCTGCGGCCGCTCGTAGCGGAACATCGGCCCGGCACCGAAGGCGCGGTACGGGACGCTCTGCTGCAGGCCGTTGGAGATGAAGGCCCGGCAGATGGCGGCCGTGTATTCGGGCCGCAGGGTGATGGAGTCACCGCCGCGATCATCGAAGGAGTACATTTCCTTCGACACGACATCGGAGGTCTCGCCCATCGACCGGGCGAAGACATCGGTGAATTCGAAGATCGGGGTCGCCATCTCCCGATACCCGTAGGTAGCGGATACCCGGCGCGCGGTGGCGATGACCTCCGCATGGGCAGCAAAGGCATCGGGCAGCAGGTCGTGGGTGCCGCGAACGGGCTGCAATTTGGCCATGATCGAGATCCTTTCAAACATCCCCGAAGCCGACAGAATGCCGGGGAGGCTCGGTTTATGCCGCGTTTCCGTCCCGGATTCAAACGGATGCGGCGATTTTGCGGTGGTTGGAAAATGCGTAAGGGGTCAGGAAGCCGCCGGAGAAATGATCTGTGCCGGGCGTTCGTCCGCTTCGGCCAGCTCCTTCTCGATCTCCGCCGCCCGCTGCTCGAAATCCGCCGACATGGCTTCCAGAATACCGCGATCCCCCTTGATCCCGGCCTGTTCCATGCCGGCACTGACCGGCCCCAGGGGCCGTTCGATGGTCCCGTACAGGTTGACCCTGCGTGCGTGCCCCAGCCGGGGCTGCAGCCGTTCCCCCAGGCTCCTCGTGCTGCCCGCATCCGCCGCC
>CAJYBQ010000653.1 GCA_913064755.1 uncultured Alphaproteobacteria bacterium | reverse complement strand
TCGCAGCACAAGAACCGCGCCAAGGCGATGAAGGTCCTGCGCGCGCGGCTCTACGATGCGGAACGCCAGCGGGTCGATGGCGAACGCGCCGCCGACCGACGCCAGCAGGTCGGCAGCGGTGACCGCTCGGAACGGATCCGCACCTACAACTTCCCCCAGGGCCGCATGACGGACCATCGCATCAACCTGACGCTCTACAAGCTGTCGGAAATCATCAGCGGCGACGCATTGGGGGAAGTGGTGGACGCATTGGTGGCCGAAGACCAGGCCCGGCGGCTCGAGAGCCTTGCCGAAGACACCTGAAACCAGCACTGTCAGCGCCTTGCTGGACCTGGCAACACGGCGTCTGCGCGGCGCCGGTGTCCCCTCCGCCCGCCTGGACGCAAGGGTCCTGCTGGGCCATGCCATGCGGGTGAACCCCGCCAGCCTGCTGCCCGGTTCCACACGCGTGGTCGAAGCCTCCCAGGCCGCGGAATACGCGGGGCTGATAGACCGTCGCCTGCTGCGTACGCCGGTCTCCCACCTGACGGGCAGTCGCGAATTCTATGGCCGGCCGTTCCACGTGACACCGGATGTGCTGGACCCCCGCGCCGATTCCGAATGCGTGGTGGAAATGGCGCTGGCGTGCCTGCCCGCCGACCGGGCCAGCCGGATCCTCGACCTGGGAACGGGCACGGGATGCCTGCTGCTGACCCTGCTGGCGGAACGGGTGCTGGCCAGCGGTACCGGCATCGATGTTTCCGACGCCGCGCTGGCGGTGGCACGCGGCAATGCGACGGCGCTCGGGCTGGCCGACCGCGCGGCGTTCCAGGTCGGCAACTGGCTGGACGGCATCACCGGACAGTTCGACCTGGTCATCAGCAACCCGCCCTATATCCCGGCGGCGGAGATCCCCCTGCTGCAGCCGGAAGTGCGCGACCATGAACCCCGCCTGGCCCTTGTCGGCGGCGATGACGGGCTGGACCCCTACCGCCACATCTGCCCGGAACTTGGGGCACGGCTGGCTCCCGACGGGGTCGCGGTGTTCGAATTCGGCATGGGACAGGCGCGGCAGGTGGCGGCGATCGCGCAGGCTTCCGGACTGGTATCGGTGCAGACCGTGCGTGATCTGGGCGGCATCGAGCGGGGTATCACGCTGAAATCAGCGGTTCCGGCGTAAAAAGGGCTTGGAAATATCGGCCCCAGGCCGTAGCTTTCCTTCACGGACCTCGGGCGTGATGTGTCATTTGGCGTATCCCCCGTGCCGACAGCTCACAAAGAAGCGCATCAGCGCGAGCACACATCCCGCGTCAGAAGGCGATGGATGATTTCCCGAAGCGAGAATTTGGCGGATCAATGAGAGCACCAAACAAGAACCGTGCGCGCGGGCGTTCAAACCGTCGTGCACCGAATCCCAATCGCAGCTTCGAAAGCAACGGGCCTGAAGGCAAGATCCGGGGCAACGCGAGCCAGGTGTATGAAAAGTACAGCCAGCTTGCCCGGGACGCACAGGCGACCGGTGATCCGATTGGCGCGGAAGGGTTCTGGCAGCACGCCGAACATTACTACCGCATCATGAACGCGAAGGCCGCGAACGAACAGCAGCGCCAGCAGCAGAACCCGTCCAACGACCAGCAGTGCGTCGAGAATAGCCAGAATACTCAGAACGCCCAGACCCCTCAGAATGCCGACAGCGCCGATAATGGCAGCTCCGACGATGGCAATATGGGCACGGGACAGCCGGAGGACTCAGGCGAATCTGCTAAACCCCGACGCAGCAGAGGTCGGTCGGATCGATCTGATAGTGCCGCAACAGCCGAAACGGGTTCAGAAGAATCAGTGACTGCTGAAAAGGACGATGAAAGCGCCGGCGAGCCAAGCCGTCCGCGTCGTCGCAGCAGCCGCGGCGGCAGCCGCCGCAAGAAAGACCCGTCGGAGAATGCAGCGTCCGATACCGCTGCCGACGATGCTCCGAAGACTGATGCCGTGGCCGAAAAGCCTGCGGCTAACGATACGCCTGAAGACGCTGAGGAAAGCGCCAGCGTCTGACGGCCTTCAC
>CAJYBQ010000652.1 GCA_913064755.1 uncultured Alphaproteobacteria bacterium | reverse complement strand
CCAGCCGCAGACAACTGCTCGGCTAGCGCATGACGTAGCATACGCCCGAGGCGAAACGGCCCTTCCCGAGCAAGTTTCCCCCGCCCGGGTTCCGCAAGCACCACAACCGCCGCCAGCCGGTCGTGGCTGCCCGGAACCATCAGCGTCCGGCAGGCTGCAACCTCCGCCAGGGCAGTGATGGATTCCTCCACCCTGATCACAGACACACGGACACCCTCGACCTTCACGACTGGCCCGACACGGCCCCGCAACATGAAACCGCGTCCGTCATCCGCCATCGCGCCGAGATCGCCCAAGGTGCACATCCCCGGACCATCGGCATGCGGTGACCGCACCTGCAACTCGCCCGCCGCTGACAACGACACCGCAACCTCCGGCAGCGGCTGCCAGACCGCATTGCGATCCTGTTGTGTTCGCCACCCGACGCCACCCGTTTCCGTGCTTCCCAGAACCTCGACCGGCCAGGTGCCGAGTGAAATGCTGGATGCCGACGCGGCAGCCAGCGGCAAGGGTCCACCAGAAGAGAAGACCAGCGTCGGCCGGCAGGTCACGCCGCCGGGAATACGACCCAGATGTGCCGGACTGGAAACCAGCGCCGCCGGACCACCCTTCGACATCTGGGCCGCGATGGTCTCCCAATATGCATAGGTCCTGTCATGGCTGGTTGCGTTGATGCGGACTGGCCAGAAAAGCCGGAACAGAAGACCGTAGATATGATGGTGCGGAACCGTACTCATGACGGTTTGGCGTGGTGCGCCCGGCCAGACAGTGGCGAGAATTTCCGCTTCATCGTCCAACTGTCGGATCGACTTGTGAACCGGCTTCGGTTCCGCAGTCGACCCCGATGTATAGAAGGTCAGGTGCAGATCATGTGCAGACCGCAGGTCGACACTTGCTTCAGCCAACGCATCGTCCGGTATGGAAATGCATATCGCATCAGGGTGCTGTGACGGTTGATCGCCGATGAGCGGCAATCCGTCCCCGATCGTGCGAAGATATTCTGCGCCGCCATGGGCCGGCAGGATTACATCCATCCCGGCGATGCGGGCGCCGAGCAAACCGGCAGCAAATGCCGACAGCGAAGTTGTATGGAGCACGACTTCGCCAGACCTGTTGGACAATTCCCCTACCAGCCGTTGCGCGGCCAGACGGACTTGACCAGCGTTGATCCAGACGTCGTCGCGGCGGAACAGATTTTGCCTTGCAGGCAATGTTGCGAGGCGTTCAAGCAGCTCGAACTTCATCTCACCGCTCCCCGGCCCGCCGACGCATGCGCCGCCTGAAAGCAACCTCGACGGCGAATATCAATCCGGCAGCGATGTACGCGATCATACCGTTGTAGACGGCCCAGGTTACCGCGTCGGCATGGTACACCGTCCAGGAAGCTATCAATCCGTTCACCAAAAAAAAGCCGCACCATACCTTAGTGACATTGCGACAATAGCGAATAGCATTCTCCGGCAGTTCCGGCTCGGTTATTCGTGCCAGTCGCTCGATGACCGTTGGGGGCTCAAACAGGCTTGCGGCAAAGACGATCAACAGGGTGGCGTTGACGGCGACAGGGTATAGTCGGGCAGAAAGACCACCATCGAACCAGCCAATGGCGACAACCACCGCCACAGCACCGGCTTGGGCGGCGACCATGCGATCAATGCCGGCGCCGGTGCGTGCCAGGCTGAACCGAAGTGCAACAGCGACAGCCAGCAGGGCAATGACAGGCCATGTTCCGAGCCAGTCCGACACCAGAAGCACCAGCAAGGGAAAGGATATCGAGACGAGGCCAACCAGGCCTGTCGACAGACGCACCAGCTTTTCGGCTCCAGATGCAGGCGGCTTCAACATTGGCACACGCATCGGGGCTGGCATCAGCTCAAGCAGCACCTTACTCGACCAAGGCGTGGACCTTGTCGACACTCTCGCTCACGTTGCCTACGTTTTTGCATTCTGCCGCCGACACCTCTTTTCCGGTGCCTTCTTTCACTCCCTCCATCCGCATATACCAATCACTCGTATCAATATACTATGCAGTGGCAACATGG
>CAJYBQ010000651.1 GCA_913064755.1 uncultured Alphaproteobacteria bacterium | reverse complement strand
GAAAAAGCCAGTGGCTGTGCCCGGGGCCGAGGTCGTGGACGCGTCCGATGAGGCTGTGGACTCTCCGCGCGCCAGCGACAGTCCTCGTGTGGAGGGCTCAGAGGTCCGCGTGCGTCGGCGTCGCGCCGGCACCGGCAAGCGCGGCACTCTGCGCCGCGGCGGCGGCGACGCGCGGGGCACCCAGAACACCGCAACCGGTCGGGAACGGACCAGGCCGCACGAGATCCCGGTGGCTGCCGCAAGGCGCCGGATCGTCATCGTCGGGGCCGGACCCGCCGGGCTGGAAGCCGCCCGCGTCGCGGCGGAGCGCGGTCACCACGTCGTGGTGTTCGAGGCGCAGCCCGATCCCGGCGGCCAGGTCCGGCTGGCGGCCCTGAACCCGCGACGGCGGGAAATGATCTCGATCATCGACTGGCGCATGGCCCAGTGTGCGGCGCGCGACGTGGTGTTCCACTTCAACACCTGGGCCGAGGTGGCGGATGTCACCGCCCTGAACCCCGATGTCGTGATCGTTGCCACCGGCGGCCTGCCGAATACCGAGCTTTACGAGAGCGGCAGCGACGCGGCACATGTGGTCACGTCCTGGGACATCATCGCGGGCGACGTCAAACCGGCGCAGCACGTGCTGATCTACGACGAAAGCGGCGACCACGCCGGACTGCAGGCGGCGGAGATTGCTGCCGCCGCCGGGTCGAAGGTCGAGATCATGACCCCGGACCGCACCTTCGCCCCCGCCGTGATGGCGATGAACCTGGTGCCCTACATGCGGGCGCTGCAGGACAAGGACGTGACCTTCACGGTGACCCGCCGCCTGCTGGGCGTCGCGCGCAGCGGCAACAAGCTGACCGCCACCATCGGCACGGACTACAGCGACCATTCGGACGCGCGGGACTATGACCAGGTCGTGGTGAACTACGGCACCCTGCCGCTGGACGAGGTCTATTTCGAACTCAAGCCGCTGAGTTCTAATGGCGGGGCCGTCGATCATGACGCCCTGATCGCCGGCACGCCGCAGACCATCAGGCGCAACGCGGAAGGCACGTTCCAGCTGTTCCGCATCGGTGACGCCGTCTCTGCCCGCAACACCCACGCCGCGATCTACGACGCCCTGCGCCTGGTGAAGGACATCTGAGGCCGCGCGCCAGCCTGCAGCGTTCCACCGCCCGATGGGACGTCCGGTGCCCAGCCACCGGAGGGCTACCGGCATCGGCAAGCTCCTGTTCAGATTTGATTAATACGACCACATTAGGATGCCCTGGCATCAATTGTCTCGGGATCGAGACCCCACCAGGCTGCGGGTTGCCCGCAAGCAGAGCACCAGGACGGGCAAACCGTGATCAACCTGCTGAAGAAATACGCGCCGGCGTTCGAGATCACGCCCGTGCCGATGTTGCTGGCATCGGATACCGGCGAGATCCTGATCGCGAACTCCCGTATCTGCGCGCTTTTCGAATATGACGACGGCGAGCTTCTGGGGCAGAGCGTCGAGGTGCTGGTGCCGGAATCCGCACGGGCCAACCACCCGGAGCTTCGCAGCGCCTATGCGAAGGTGCCCGCCAAGCGCAACATGGGGGCCGGCCGTGATCTGACCGGCGTCACCAAGTTCGGCAAGGCCATTCCGCTGGAGCTGGGGCTGGAACCGCTGTTCGAGAAGGACCAGGTCTTCGCCCTGGTTGCCGCCATCGACATCCGGCACCGCAAGGCGCACGAGGTGCGGCTGCGCCAGGCGATGAACGCGGCGGCAAGTGCCATGGTCATGGTCGATGCCAACGGCCGCATCGTCTTCGTCAACAAGGCCGTGCTCGACCTCTTCGGATACGACGAGGGCAAGCTGATCGGGGCGCCGGTGGAAATCCTGATACCGGAGGAATTCCACAGGGCGCATCCCGTCTACGTCGAGAGCTACCTGCGCAAGAGCCGGGCCAGGACCATGGGCCCAGACCGACAACCGTTCGCCCCACACACCGACGGCACCCGGATGCCGGCCGAGACTCCCCTCACCCCTGCGTCCTCTGCGGTCGGGGGGGGTGTGGCGCTGACGAA
>CAJYBQ010000650.1 GCA_913064755.1 uncultured Alphaproteobacteria bacterium | reverse complement strand
CCGAGAGGGGCGTGTGCAGGCTCAGCGGTCCTGATCCGGTCCCGCAGGACCAGAAGAGGGCGCGCACGACAGGCATAGGCTTCCGGGATACCGTGCGCCAGGGCCCTGAACTGAACACCATGATCGTTTTCGTGCTGACGACGTCCCGCGATGACAAGGACAGGGTTGCTGCCTACAGCCGCCACGTGGCGGGCTACATCGTGAAGGCCCAGCCGGAAGATACGCTGCCGAAGGCGATCGAGATGCTGAACCACTACTGGCGCATCGTCGAACTGCCCTGATCAAGGCCGATGCGCGCGCTGTCGGGCAGTATGGAGCGACCGTTGACGCCTGCTCGCTAGATTCCCTTTCAGGACTTCCTGGCCCGGGCAGCCTTCCACGCCAGGATGTCGGCGGCGGGCAGGGGCCTGGAGAACAGGTAGCCCGGGGCCTGGTCGCAGCGCAGGTTCAGCAGATGAACACGCTGTTCTTCGGTCTCGACCCCTTCCGCGATGGCAAGCTTGCCAAGGCTGTGAGCCAGGGCAATCGTCGCGTTGACCGCCGCTGCGTCGGCTGGTTTCGTCAGCATGCCTGCAACGAACGAGATGTCGATCTTCAGGCTGTCGCTCGGCAGCCCGGTGGCGAGGGCAAGCGATGAATAGCCCGTGCCGAAATCATCAATGGCGACCTTGATCCCCATTTCCCGCAAGGCGGCCAGCTTCTCCATCGCGGAGGACACGTGATTCAGCGCGGCGGTTTCGGTGATCTCGAACTCCAGCTGGCTCGGGCGCAGGTCATGAACCTCGATCAACCGGCTGATATCGGCGGCAATATCCTGTTTCAGCAGCTGTACTGCCGAGAGGTTGAGCGCGATGGGAACGTTCGCCATCGCAGTGCCCTGCCAGTCGCGGATGGTGCGGCAGGCCTCTTCGAATATCCAGTCGGAGAGCGGGCGGATCAGTCCGGTTTCCTCGGCCGCCGGAATGAATTCGCCGGGAGAGATCGGTCCGAAGTCCGGATGGACCCAGCGTGTCAGTGCCTCGGCACCAATCATCTCGCCGGTTCGCAGGCAGATCTTCGGCTGAAATGCCAGGCTGAACTGTCCTTCCGAGATCGCGACGGGCAGCTGCGTCTTGACCATGTGCGCGCGCTGGATTTCCTTGTTCAGATCATCGTCGAAGAACTGGAACACCCCGCGCCCGGCGGACTTCGCCCGGTAGAGTGCGGCATCGGCCTGCGAGATGATCTCCTCGGGCGTGGTCGTGTCACGCGGGGTGAACAGGGCAACACCGATGCTGGAGCCGATCTCGATCCGGTTGCCCAGGATGTCGAACGGTTCGGCCAGGCCCCTGGTCAACTTCTCGGCCACGCCGGATGCGAACAGCGGTTCATCCAGGTTGTTGATGATGATGGCGAATTCATCGCCACCGAGCCGGGCGACGATATCGGTGTCGCGCACGGTGCGGATCAGCCGCCTCGCGACCTCTACGAGCAACTGGTCGCCGGCCTGGTGACCGTGCGTGTCGTTGATCGCCTTGAACCGGTCGAGATCAAGCAGCATCAGGGCGATGTGCTGGCGGGAACGGGAAGCGGACTCCATGCCGGACTGGAGCTTCTGCACGAACATCATGCGGTTCGGAACCTGCGTCAGCAGGTCGTGCTGCGCCAGCCAGCGATATTCCTTCTCGCTGGCCTCGGCGCGGGCCAGCACCACTTCGGTGGCCCGTTTCGCGTCTTCCAGGGCATCAGCCTGGTCGAACAGCATCTGCCTCTGGTTCATCGCCTCCGAGGCGAAGCGCAGGCAGCGTTCCAGTCGACTGGCGGTCAGGTCTCCCTTGACCAGGTAATCAAGCGCCCCGACGCGGGTCGCCGCCAGGTCGACCTGTCGGTCTTCCTGTCCCGTCAGCAGAATGAATATCCGGGGGTCACGGTCCTTGATCGTCGATCTGATCAGATCGATCCCCGAACGTGCGCCCAGGGAGTAATCGATGATGTGAATATCATGCTCGCCACGGTCGAGAATCCTGTCGGCATCCTCCCAGGATGTTGCGACATCCAGGTTCAG
>CAJYBQ010000649.1 GCA_913064755.1 uncultured Alphaproteobacteria bacterium | reverse complement strand
CGACGCGCGGGGGCGACGCTGGTTGTGCGGCACACCGGCGGCCGAGAACTCACCGGAGAGCTCCCCGCCGCCGCCGGTTCCGAAGAGGAACTTTCCGCAGGAGATATGGTCCAGCGTGGCCGCCAGCTTGGCGGTCGCCGTCGGATGGCGCAGGGGCAAGAGATAAACCCCGGTCGCCACGGTCAGCTTGTCGGAAAGCGCCGCCGCCTGGGCAAGCTGCAGCAGGGGGTCGAGGATCGGCACGGCAAAGACCAGATGATCGCCCAGCCAGAGTGAATCGAAGTCGTTGGCTTCGGCCAGTTCCACGACGGTGCGGGCTTCCTGCCTGTTGCGCATGCGCGCCATGAAACCCAGTTGCAGCCTGTCTTGCAGCGTCATCACCATGATCGTCCCTCCCCGGGGCTGCGGCCGAGGATCCGAGGCGGAATGTCGTATTCCGCAGGCCAGCACCCGGCAGTAATTGGCTGTTCGTATTGTTGCTGTATGTTGCGTCTCATGGAACAGGTACGCAATCGTCGTCAGATCATCGACCGGCGCGCCGTGCGCGCGCGCATCTCCGCCCTTGCCGAAAGAGCCGACGGAGACCTCCGCAATGCCGTCTTCGGCGAACTGAAGCAGGCGATGGACGAAGGCCGCGCGGCCATCGAACAGCGATTCCGCGACGGGGAGGCCGGCGACGTCTCCGCCAGTGCCATGGCCTTCCTGGTCGACCAGGTGATCCGGCTGCTCTACGACCACGCCCTGGACCACGTGTTCCACGCCGCCAATCCGACCGACGGGGAACAGATGTCCATCGTCGCCGTCGGCGGTTATGGCCGTGGCCAGATGGCGCCGCATTCGGACGTCGATCTGCTGTTCCTGCTGCCCTACAAGCAGACCGCATGGTCGGAGAGCATGATCGAATACATGCTCTACATGCTGTGGGACCTGAAGCTGAAGGTCGGCCATTCGACGCGGACAATCGATGATTGCATCCGGCTGGCCAAGCAGGACACGACCATCAGGACGGCCCTGCTGGAAGCCCGCTTCATCTTCGGCGATCAACAGCTCTGCCTGGAACTGCAGCGCCGCTTCGACCGCGAGATCGTGCAAGGCTCAGCTACCGACTACGTCGAGATGAAGCTGGCGGAACGCGACGAACGCCATCAGCGCTTCGGCGATTCACGGTATGTGAACGAGCCGAACCTGAAGGAAGGCAAGGGCGGCATGCGCGACCTGCATACGCTCACCTGGATCGCGAAATACGTCTACCGGGTGCGCGATGTCGGCGACCTGGTGGAACGCGGCATCATGACGGCGGCGGAATATCGCCGCTTCGTGAAGGCGGAACGGTTTCTCTGGTCGGTACGGTTCCATCTGCACCTCCTGACCAACCGCCCCGAAGAACGCCTGACCTTCGACGTGCAGACCGAACTTGCCAGGCGGCTGGGTTACACCGACCGCGCCGGGTCCCAGGCCATCGAACGCTTCATGAAGCATTACTACCTGGTGGCGCGCGACATCGGCGACCTGACCCGCGTGATCTGTTCGTCCATCGAGGCGGAGAACCAGAAGAAGCCGCTGTTCAGACTGCCGCGTTTCGGCCTGCGGACCCGACAGATCGATGGCTTCGTGGCGGAGGGAAGCTGGCTGAACGTCGCCGATGACGAACAGTTCGCCGAAGACCCGGTGGCCATGCTGCGCATCTTCAAGGTGGCACAGGCCAACGACCTGGACATCCATCCCAACGCGCACCGCCTGCTGCGTCGCCACCGCAAGAAGATCAATCGTGCCGTCCGGAACGACCCGGTCGCGAACCGGTGCTTCCTGGACGTCATGACGTCGGACAAGGAACCGGAACTGCACCTGCGGCGCATGAACGAAGCGGGCATCCTGGGCCAGTTCATCACCGACTTCGGTCGGATCGTGGCCCAGACCCAGCATGACATGTACCACCACTACACGGTGGACGAGCACACGATGCGTGCCGTCGGACTGGTCTGGAAGATCGAACAGGGCGAACTGGCCGAGGACCATCCGTTGAGCCACGCGATCGTGCACCAGAT
>CAJYBQ010000648.1 GCA_913064755.1 uncultured Alphaproteobacteria bacterium | reverse complement strand
CCTCCTGTGTCCAACGCGCCCGGCCGGGCTTGTCGCGCGAGATGCGCGTGTGGCGGAGACCGTGCGCGCGTGGACGACCGCGCTTGGCTGGCAGGGCCAGTCGCACCTGGCACCGGATGCCATCTCCGGCCTGTCGCTCGTGGAAGCGGAGCATTCGGGGCAGGAGGCATTGGCCATCGCGTTGCTGCTGCGCCGGGAGATGGAGCGACCGGGCCGGACCGCCGCCCTCGTCACCCCCGACCGTGCACTTGGTCGGCGCGTGGCGGCGGAACTGGGACGCTTCGGCATCACCGTTGACGACACCGGCGGTACACCGCTGCGCCTGACGCCGCCGGGGCGCTTCCTGGGGCTGCTGGCCACCGCGCTGGCCGACGGTTTCACGCCCGTTTCGCTGCTGGCCCTGATGAAGCATCCGCTGACCGGCATGGGCCGTGACACCGCCTCCCTGCGTCGCGCCGTCCGGACCCTGGAACGCCGGGCCATGCGCGGCGTGCGCCTGCACGTCGGCCTGGACGGGTTCCTGACCACGCTGGCCGATGACGTGAAGACCGGGCCCGCATCGGACTGGCTGCAGCTTCTGGCAGACGCCGCGCGGCCGCTGCTGACAGCTTTCGCGGCCGGGCCGGTGCCGCTGGGTACCGTGCTGCGGTCTTTCGTCGAGCTGGCCGAACTGCTGGCCGCAACCGACGGTGTATCCGGGGCAGAGCGGCTCTGGCGCGGGGAAGCGGGAGAGCAGGCGGCCAGCCTGATCACCGACCTGCTGGACGTGGCCGACGACGCCGACCCGCTGAACGCCGACGACTGGCCCGACCTGCTGGATCGCCTGATCGGCGGCGCCACGGTGCGCCCCCGCTTCGGCACCCATCCCCGCATCCGCATCCTGGGGCCGCTGGAGGCGCGGCTACAGACCGCCGACCTGATGATCCTGGGCGGCCTGAACGAAGGCACCTGGCCTTCCGCCGCCGACGTGGATCCCTGGATGAGCCGGGGCATGCGCAGCCGTTTCGGCCTGCCCGCGCCGGAACGCCGGATCGGCCTGCAGGCGCATGATTTCAGCCAGCTTGCCAGTTCCGGTACCGTCGTCCTGACCCGGGCACTGAAGTCGGAAGGAACACCGACGGTTCCCTCCCGCTGGCTGCTGCGCCTGCAGAGTGTCGCCAGGGGGGCCGGCCTGGGACTGGAACAGGACACCGAACCGGCACGGCTGGCACGCGCGATCGACGCGGCGCCGGAACAGCCGCCCCTGCCGGCACCCCGCCCCTGCCCACCCGTCGAGGCACGCCCGCAGCAGCTGTCCGTCACCGCCGTGGAGCGGCTGATCCGTGACCCCTATGACATCTACGCCAGCCGCATCCTGCGACTGCGCGCACTGGACCCGCTGGACGAGGAACCCGGCCCACGCCAGAAGGGAGACATGATCCACGCCGCTTTCGACCTGTTCGCGAAGGAAAAGCCCGGCCCCTGGCACCGGAAGGACTGGCCGAGACTGCAGCGGATCGGGGCACGGGTGTTCGAACCCCTGCAAGCCCGGCCCGCCATCCATGCCCTCTGGTGGCACCGTTTCGAGAAGGCGGCACAATGGCTGCTGGCACGGGAGGAAGCCGACCCGACGGAGGTCACGCGGCGGCTGGCGGAGATCGATGGCCAGCATCCCGGGCTGGCAGAGCTGCCGGACTTCAGGCTGACCGCGCAGGCAGACCGGATCGACCTGATGGCCGACGGCACCGCGCGCATCGTCGACTACAAGACCGGCAGCCCGCCAACCCAGAAGCAGGTGACGGCGGGTTTCGCCGTGCAGATGCCGCTGCAGGGCCTGATCCTGAGGGCCGGCGGTTTCGCGGAGGTCGGCACGCCGGAACTGGGCGACCTGGTGCACATCCGCGTGCAGGGCACCGGGGACGGCGGTGAATGGAAGCCGTTGAAGGTTGCCATGGATGACCTGCTGGCAGACGTGGAGGCCGGACTGGTGCGCCTGATCAGGGAGTACCGGGATCCGGAGACGCCTTACCGGTCACGCCCGAGGGAGCAGTTCCTGGGATACCCCGGTGATTTCGAC
>CAJYBQ010000647.1 GCA_913064755.1 uncultured Alphaproteobacteria bacterium | reverse complement strand
CCGGGCTCTGTCAGAGCTGCTGGCAGTGAGCGCGACGGTGGCCCGCGATTGCGAAGCGGACCATGATATGCGTGCTGCGGCCCAGCGCCTGATCGGCGGCCCGTTAGACGCTTTGATGTCGGACCAGGAGGACCACTGATGCACGAACCACTGGAAGCCCTACGCTCCTGCCGAAAAGCTGTTGGACGTGGACCGCACGGCCATCCTGTTCGTCGCTAATCACGCCTTCGACTGCGTCGGCGCCACACGCTACGGCATGCGCACGGCCTTCATCGACCGCCCGAAACGCCCCGTTGGCGACTGCCCCGAACAACCGGACCTGATCGTCGAGGACCTGGCGGAACTGGCGGCGCTGCTGGATTTCTGAACCCCGCGCATGCGTTATTTCGCTGGGCCGCGCTTCTGCGAGTGCGTCGAGGAGATTCCCAAGACACCTTCGTCGAAGATCCAGAAGAACAAGCTGCGTGAACGCGGCCTGACGGAGACCACCTGGGACAGGGAGGCCGTTGGCTACAAGGTTCGCAGATAGGCAGGGGGACCAAGCATCGACGGAAAGGCGGAAAGGGGTGTCAGGCCGACCCCATTTCCGCCAGCGTCAGGCTGTAGACATCCGTCGCTTCCCGTCCGAAGCAGCAGAAGATGACGCGCGGCGGGGCATGTTTCACCTTGCGGAAACCGAGAACCGTGCCGACGGCGATCTGCGCGGCCTTGCGGATCGGGTAGCCGTAGACACCGGTGGCGATGGCCGGGAACGCCACGGATTTGAAACGTCGCGAAACGGCCAGTTCCATGCAGCGCTGGTAGCAGAGGCGCAGCAGTTCAGGCTCCCCCGCGTCACCGCCCTGCCAGATCGGCCCGACCGTGTGCAGCACGTGCCGTGCGGGCAGGTCGTAGCCCAGCGTCAGCCGCACCTGCCCCGTCGGGCAGCCACCGATCACCCGGCAGGCCGCCAGCATTTCGGGGCCGGCAGCCGCGTGGATCGCGCCGTCGACGCCACTGCCCCCCAGCAGGCTTTCATTGGCCGCATTGACGATGGCATCGACATGCAGCCCGGTGATGTCGCGGTCGATCACCTCCAGCCGCATGACTGTCTACCCCCCGGCAGCCGTCAGCTGTCGTCATCCGGATGCATCAGGCGATGCAGCGGTGCGATGAAATAGCGGACATAGGCGTCGTCCACGTTCATCTGGCTCTTGGTCCGCCAGGCCCTCAGGGCACCTTCGTAGGTCGGGAAGACACCCGCGACATCGACATTGTCAGGATCGACCAGAACATTGTCACGCGGATCGACAAGCGTGCCACCGAATACGAGATAGAGATCCTGACGGCTCATCGGCCATGTCCTCCGTGAGAAGCGTGTGCAGCTGAAGCCATGGTTAGGCTCCGCGACCGGGCCTTGCAACAGAAACTCAGCCCAGGTGCTCGGCAAACAGGTCCAGTGTCCGCTGCAGGGCGGTTGCGGCATGGGCCGGATGATGATCGGCCCTGTGGTCGCAGTTGAAGCCATGCCCCGCGCCTTCGTAGACGAAGACCTGCACGTCGGGCTGGGCGGCGCGAATGGCCTCCACGTCGTCGAGCGGGATCGACTTGTCCAGTTCGCCGAAGTGCAGCATCGTCGCCGCGCCCGGCTTCTCGGCGATATGCGGCATGATCTGGCCGCCGTAATAGCCGCTGGCCGCGCTGAGTCCCGGGGCCAGGCGGCAGGCGGAGACATAGGTCAGCGACCCGCCCCAGCAATAGCCGACCATGCCGACCTTGCCCGCCGCGGACGCTGCATCCACGGTGGCCGAAAGGTCCAGCATCACCTGGTCCAGGTCGCATGCCGCCCGCCAGTCGCGGCCCTTCGCGATGTCCTCGGGCGTGTAGCCACACTCCAGCCCCGGCGCCACCCGGTCATAGATGGCCGGGGCGAGCGCCAGGTAACCGGCCTCCGCGTAGCCATCCGCCACGTTGCGGATATGCGGATTGACCCCGAAGATTTCCTGCACGACGACAACCGCGCCGCGGGGCTTGCCCTCCGGCTCCGCCCGATAGACGTCGAAACCGTGCCCGTCGCC
>CAJYBQ010000646.1 GCA_913064755.1 uncultured Alphaproteobacteria bacterium | reverse complement strand
CGACAATCAGGATCAGCCGTTCTGTCCCGGCGACTTCGTCCGCGTCGCCCAGGGCGACCGCCCTGCCCGGCAGCACGCCATCAACCGCACAGGCCAGTGCCTCCACATCATGGGGATAGATGTTCTTGCCGCCGACGATGATCAGATCGCGTTTCCGACCGACAACGAACAGGTGTCCGTCCGCCAGGTAGCCCAGGTCACCGCTGAGATAGCGGCCTTCGTGCAGTACCTCCGCCGTGCGTTCCGGCTGTCCGTCATAGCCCCGGAAAAGGGAGGGGCTGCCGATCTCGATCTCGCCGACCTGCCGCTCCCCCAGGACCGACCCGTCCGCGCCACGAATGGTCAGCCGGGTCTGCGGCAAGGCGATGCCCGACGACACGAGCGTGCGTCCCACCGGGGCCGGCCGAGCCACCTGCTGTTCTGTCAGGGCCGCGATATCGACGGTCTCCACCTTCAGCGGTGCCGCGAAACCGCCGGATGTCGCGGCGAAGGTCGTCTCCGCCATCGCGTATGAACCGGCCAGCGCCTCGGCCCGGAAGCGATGCGGGCCGAAACGGTCGAGGAACGCCTGGTGCGCCGCCGCCGTGATCGGTTCCGAACAGTTCACCAGGCCACGCATGCTGGACAGGTCCCAGTTGCCGCCCGTGACACCGTCGCCCGCATTGCGCGCCATGAAGCTGTAGGCGAAGTTCGGCAGCCAGCCGAGCGTGCCGCGGTGCCGGGCAACGGCATCCAGCCACAACGTCGGTCGCTGCACCCAGTCGAAGGGCGAGATCGCCACCAGTCGGCAACGCCGGACCAGGGGCAGGAAGAAACAGGTGATCAGGCCCATGTCGTGGTAGAGCGGCAGCCAGCTGACAATCACGTCGCGCTCGTCCGCGCCGATCATGTCGCCATAGGCGCCAACCTGCCAGAGCAGGGCGCGGTGGGAGATTGTGACACCCTTCTTCAGCCCGGTCGTACCGGACGAATACTGCAGGAACGCAGGGCTGTCGGGGTCGATACGGGTGGGAACCACCGGTGTCGCCGCCACGGTCTGCTGCTGTCCCGCGACCATCAGGGCATCGAAACTCGGCAAGGCCTCGACAAGCGGCTGAAGCTTCGGGGCGAGATCGGGATAGGTCACGAGCAGCCGCGCCTGGCTGCTGTCCAGCAAGGCCCGCACGGTTTCGAAATAGACACTTTCCGACAGCTTGGCGGACGGATGCGCGAACATGGCCGGAACCGCCCCGATCAGGATCGCGCCGATATAGGCGGCATAGAGGTCCAGACCGTGACGCAGGATGACGACCACCCGGTCACCCTGTTCCAGACCCGAAGCCTGGTAGCGCGTGCCCCATTGCTCCGCCGCCGCGAAGACATCGTCATAGGAAAGGCCCTGTTCGGTCCCGTCGGCATTGACCAGCGTCAGGAAATCCTGCCCCGCCATCCGGGCGCGGTTGGCTGTCAGCACGCCTTGCAGCGTGTCCTCAGTCCAGGGGGCGTTCATCCAGCCACTCCAGCACTGTCTGTTGTTCCGCCGCGCAATAGGCATCGAAGCGGTCCATGCGGTCCTCTTCCACCACCATCACGTAGATCTGGCCCGCCGTGTTGCGGACAAGGGCTGTCCTGAACCCCTCCCCCTTCAGGCGACCATTGATCGACGGGGTGGCATAGAAACCGAAGTCCTTCGCCGCCACATCCATGCGACGACCGGAGGCCGTGACCATCGTGACCTGCTCGTTCGCAGCCAGGTGGACGTCACCGCAGTCGGCAATGGCGATGCCGGGGGCGGGCTCGAACACCCGTGGCGGATCCTTTTCCGCCAGCCTCATGCCGCGCGCTCCAGCGTCGCCACCGGCCAGCGCCAGTCGGCAACCGGGAAACCGGGAACGACCCAGTGACCATCCTGCTGCTGCCAGATCGTGCGGTTGCGGAACTTCTCTTCCAGCTCGGCGAACACCGCCGGTGACAGGTCCATGAAGGCCAGCGCACGGGCGATGTCGGCGTCAGGCCGCTGGTCCCCCAGTCTGGCCACGATGCCCAGGGCCTCCTCGCGGCTCATCCGGCCATTGCGGG
>CAJYBQ010000645.1 GCA_913064755.1 uncultured Alphaproteobacteria bacterium | reverse complement strand
CCATGTGGGCGCGGGTCATGCCCACCATGTCCAGCAGCCCGGCCTCGATCGCGTGGCGCGCGGTGGCCACGTCGGGTATCCGCGCGGCGTGGAAGGTCGGCATGCCTGTCAGCTTCCTGACCTGCCCGGCGAAATCCAGGTGCGGCGCGGTGGCCATGCCCTGGATCGGGATCAGGTCGGTCATGGCGGGGTCGGTGTGAATGCGCCCGCGCACCACGTTCAGGAAGTCCAGCTGACCCGTCGCCGCCAGCCGTTCCGATATCTCCAGCCCCTCCGCGGCGGTGATGCCGCCCTTCTGCGCCTCGTCCGCCGTGTAGCGGAAGCCGACGATGAAATCCTCGCCGACGCGCTTGCGGACCGCCGCCAGCACGTCCAGCGGAAACCGCATGCGGTTCTCCAGCGTGTCGGCGCCGTATGGCCCCACCAGGTCATTGGTCAGCGGCGACCAGAACTGGTCCAGCAGGTGGCCGTAGACCTGCAGTTCGATCCCGTCCATGCCACCGGCCTGCATGCGCTCCGCCGCGTCGGCGAAGTCGGTGATGATCCGGTCGATGTCCCAGTCCTCGATCAGCTTCGGGAACGCCCGGTGCGCCGGTTCACGGTGCCTGGACGACGAGACCGAGGGCAGCCAGTCGCCCTTGTTCCAGGTCGTCCGCCGACCCAGGTGGGTCAGCTGGATCATGATGGCGCAGCCGTGTTCATGACAGCCGTCCGACAGTTCCCGTATCCACGGCACCACGTCGTCGCGATAGGCCAGGATGTTGTTGAAGACGGGGGGACTGTCGCGCGACACCGCCGCCGATCCCGCTGTCATGGCCAGCGCCACACCGGCCCTGGCCCGCTCCGCGTGATAGGCGCGATAGCGTGCCTTCGGCATGCCGTCTTCCGGGTAGGCGGGTTCATGACTGGTGGTCATGATCCGGTTCTTCAGGGTCAGGTGTTTCAGTTGATAGGGCTGCAGCAGCGGGTCCTTGCTCATCCGGGCGGCTCCTGATCAGGGGTGCGTCTGGCACCACGGTTGCGGATCATCTTCACCGATGGAACGACGCCTGTCACCGGCGAGGTTCTGGCGTCAGGCCGGCCAGGCCATCGGCGGCGACATGATCCTGCCGGGTATGTAACGTGGGACTTCCGGGGGGCAGGCAACCACGCCCGATGCAGCGCTTCGGCCTTTCTCCTGCCCTATAGTGGTGGCGGGCTTGCCGAGGCACTTCTGGGCAAGAACCCGCGCGAACTGCACAGGATCGAACGCATCATGGATGCGGCTGTCGAGGGTCATTCCTACGCCAAGAGCGGCGTTGACATGGCCTGCTGGGATATCCTCGGGAAGAGCGCCGGGATGCCGGTCTACATGCTGTTGGGCGGCAAGTTGTGCGACGGTGCGCCGCTCTATCGCTGCGTCATGGAACAGGAGCACGACAGGGTACGGGCCGAGATCGAATAGTACCGGGCGGCAGGCTACAGGTATTTCAAGCTCAGGGTCGGGATCGAACCGGAAGGCGACATCGCGCTCATCCGCTTTGCGGCCGGGATCACCTTGCGGGGGGAGGTCGTCTACGCCGATGCCAATTGCCGGTGGACACTTCACGATGCATTGAAGGTGGCAAGGGCTGTCGACGATCTCGATGTCATGATCGAACAGCCCTGCCTCACCTACGAGGAATGCCTGCATGTGCGATCACGCACGAACCTGTCGATGAAGCTCGACGAGCTTGTGACCGATCAATCGATGGCAGAGCGACTGACACGGGACATGATCGCCGATGTCGCCTGTGTGAAGATGTCTCGCATTGGCGGACTGACGAAGGCCCGCAGGGTGCGCGACTACCTGGTCGATCACGGGATCAAGGTGGTCACCGAATGCATGATGGGTGGCGAGATCGTATCAGCCGCAGTGTCGCATCTTGCTGCTTCGACACCTGCGGAACTCCTGTTCAACACGACCGATCTGCATGCCTACCATACGGAGCCGACGGGGACGCCGGCGCCACCGACATCGGACGGGCGGCTCTACTGCCGCGATACCCCCGGCCTCGGCGTGGAGCCGGATTTCGACAGTCTTGGCGATC
>CAJYBQ010000644.1 GCA_913064755.1 uncultured Alphaproteobacteria bacterium | reverse complement strand
ACCGGGATAGCCAGCCCAACCGTCAGCCCCTCCCGTTCCGCGGCTTCCGTGCGCTTGAAATAGCTGCCCCGGAACCCTTTCAGCATCACGGGTGCGCGGCTCTCCCACGCGCGGCCCGGCAGCCCTTCGCCCTTGCCGAAGCTTTCCGCGTAACTGGCCAGTGCAAAGCCGGTCATGTCCCCGTGATAGGCGGACGCCAGGGTCAGGCGATCGGTCGCCGGGTCGAGGGTCCATACCTCCGTCGCCCGGATGAAGGGGGTACCCAGGAGTGAAGGCATTGCCAGGGATGCGGGCATCCGCCGCTCTGACGAACCACCATGCAGATCGATGCTCATGCCGCTTCATCCTGCTTGGTGGTTGACGTCGCCGGGGCATCCTCGGACTTGGTTTCCGGGTTCGCGCCGTGCTCGTACTCTTCCAGGAACGACAGAAGCTGTTCGCGGTAAAGATAGTAGTCCGGGTGTTCCAGCAGGGCCTTGCGTGTGCGCGGTCGCGGCAGGTCGACCTCCATGATCCGACCGATGGTGGCGTTGGGGCCATTGGTCATCATCACCACGCGGTCGGCCAGCAGAATGGCCTCGTCCACGTCATGGGTGACGCAGATGGCGGTGACCTGGGTGCGTTTCCAGACGTCCATCAGGACTTCCTGCAGTTCCCAGCGCGTCAGGCTGTCGAGCATGCCGAACGGTTCATCCAGCAGCAGCAGCTTCGGCGACAGGGCGAAGGCGCGGGCAATGCCGACGCGCTGTTTCATGCCGTTCGACAGGTCGGCCGCCAGGCGGTCCATGGAATCACCCAGTCCGACACGGGCCAGGTAGTAATCCACGATGTCAGTACGTTCCGCCGCCGTGGCATTGGGAAAGACCCGGTCAACACCGATGGACACGTTCTCCCGCGCCGTCATCCATGGCATCAGGCTGGGGGCCTGGAACACCACCGCGCGTTCCGGCCCGGCCCCGGCGATTTCCCGCCCGTCCAGCACCACGCTGCCGGAGGAGATCTCGTTCAGACCGGCGGTCATGGAGAGAACCGTGGACTTGCCGCAGCCGGAGTGACCGATCAGGGAGATGAACTCCCCCTTCTTCATCTTCAGTTCGAACCCGTCCACGACCGTCAGCGGTCCCTTCGGTGTCGGATAGACCTTCTTCAGGTTGATGAATTCCAGGTAGCGGTCCTCGCGCGGGCTCTCGGCGGCCTTCAGGTAGGCTTCCGGCGGCTGGTCGGGCGAACCCTGCTGGGTTATCGGCACGATGTTGGGCAGGACGCGCGTGTCTTCCGCATCCGCATGCCGTTCCAGCCCGACCCGCATCAGCTACTGGGTGATCTCGGCACGCGGCCGCTTGAACTCGGCGTCGTGGTTCATTGCGGTGCGTTCGCGCTGGCGCGGCAACTCGACCCTGAATTCCGGCCCCAGTGTCGCCTTCGGTCCCGGATTGAGCGGGATGATCCGGTCGGCCAGCAGTTCCTCGAAATCAAGCTGCTGCTTGCCTGACCCGACCACTTCGGAAAACAGCCCCCACTGGCCGAAGACCTGGTAACTGGCGGCGAGGGATGGCCCGGCCTCTCGGATCGCGGTTTCACGATCCGGCGCGACGACGATATTGCGCAACAGCGGCAATTCCTGCGGCTGCGGCTTGCCCAGCGCATCCAGCGTTTCCCGATACAGGTTCGCCTGCCCGGCGATCACCGTCTTGGTCCGATGCGCGGAGGCAACCCAGGTATCGCCCAGCGCCGTATCCGTCAGCGTGGCGGCGCGTTTGATCGCCGCGTCCACACTGCCGCCGAACCACATCGGCAGTCGCGGCTGCTGTACCGGTTGCAATGACAGGGCGAGGCCTTCGGCGGTGAAATGCTGTCCCGCGAAATCGACACTGTCTTCGGTATACAGGCGCTGGATCAGTTCCACCGATTCCCGGAACCGGCTGATCCGTTTCTTGAAGTCCAGCCCCAGTACCCTGAATTCGTCCTGGGTCCAGCCCGGCGCCACACCCAGCGTGAAGCGGCCGCGCCTGGCGCTATCCAGCGCCCCTGCCTGCTGCCAGACGTGACACGCATGGCATAGGTGAGGGCGCGGGAGG
>CAJYBQ010000643.1 GCA_913064755.1 uncultured Alphaproteobacteria bacterium | reverse complement strand
AGATCAGCACCAGAAGCCCCAGCCACAGCAGGACCGGCGGCACCAGCCAGCCGGCCTGGTAGGTCCAGCGGGCGGCCCTGTTTGGTGCGGCCATGCCGGTCACGGTCACCGATATTCCGCCGATGCCATAGGCGACATCGTGGATCAGGGCACCATCGGCGGCATCGATTCGCGATTGCAGGACGAGGTCGCGACCCACCGGAATGATTTCCAGCCCGACGGCGCGGACACCTGCATCGGCCAGGCCCGCGGTACGACGCTCCAGTGTCGCGGCAATGCTTCCCGGATCAGAGGCGAAAACCCCGTTTGCCGCGGGACCGGCGGCCAGCGCCGCGACCTGCACATTCTCGACGCGATTCATCGCGATCAGGAAAATGCCCGCCACGGCGAACAACAGAACCAGGACATGTTGCGCTGAACGCAACGGCATCGCGTTTCTCCTCGTGCGTTTCCGGAGGATCTTGGAACCTCCGGGACTGCGCATCAGTCTGCCGGAAACGGCTTAACAAACGACGAAGGGGTGTCTCCGCCATCTCCACCGCGCTGTACCGGTGTGACATTCGCCACGAATGCCGAGACCTCGTCCTGCCCCTCCGTCTCGGCAAGAGTCGGGAAACGCAGGACAAAACGCTCCAGCCGGGTCAGTCCCTGGCGCTGCAGCAGGACCCTGTCGTCGAGAATTTCCGTGATCTCGCGATTGCCGAGACGGTCTCCGACCACGTAGTCATGGCCATTGATCGTCACCAGGCTGTAATCGCCGATTCGCGAAATGCCGGTCAGGCTGAAGAAGTCGGTCAGATCGATGCGGTTGCCATCCAGGCTGCCACTGCCGTCCAGCCGCTGGAACGGATTGCGTCGCTCTTCCTCTTCCAGCCTTGCCATCAGCGCCCGCAGACGCGGAATCTGCAATTGCCGCGCATCATTGTTGGGCAGCAACTGCAGTTCGAACGTTGCTTTCGGGTCATCCCCGGACTGGTTGTCCACCTTCGCCGAGAAGGAAAGGATGTCCACGTCCAGCTCCTCCAGCGCCGCGATGAACCTCTCGAACGCCAGGTAATCCGCCTCCAGGCTGACCACGAACAGTTCCGGGTTGTCGACATCCGGTCGAATGCCGTGAATGGGTACACGCTCGGCGGCGGCGAGTGCCCCGATACGCTCTATGAAGACCGGCGTCGATGTCAGGCGCGGAACATTGTCCTGCGCCGCGACCAGTTCCTTGAGGCGGGTGACACGGCCGGTCAGGCCATTCGCATCGCGTTGCAGGTAGCTGGTGACGACCTGGGCGGACCCGGCCTGCCAGTCACTGACGAAGTACAGGTTCGACCCCAGGAAAACGCACAGGCTGGCCGCCAGCAGGATCAGGGCGCGCGGCAAGGGCTTCACCCGGCGCAACTGCGCGCGGATACCCGGCTGCTCGCCATCCTGCTGGCCGGCGGCCTGTGAATGGGACACCGAAGCACCGGAGCTTGTCACCCCTGGCAGGTTCACTGGCCCAGCCCCCGGGTGGAGGTGCCGAGGCGCAGCACGTTGTTCTGCAGCTTCTCGCGCTCGTCGGTGGTCTTGCGCAACCCGTCCAGCGCACCGATCTCGCCGTCATCGACCGCGCCGACGACTTCCTTGTGCTTGTTCTCGTCGTACCAGGCATGCAGTTCGAAACTGACTTCGCCGTCGCCGAACCTGTCCAGGCCTTCGAATGTCACCCTACGGAAATCACTCATGAAGTCGGGATTGGATTCCAGGCCCCGGATGAAATCCGCGATCTCGCCCAGGTGCCTGCGGTCGTCCAGCGTGGTCTGGCCGTGCAGCACCAGCTTGGTCGTGATCACGTCCGTCTGCCCGACGCTGCGCTCGTCCTGGATGATGGCGAGATCGCTGAGCCAGATGCTTGACGGAATGGCGCGTGACACCGCGAAGAACTTCTCTGTCCAGAGGATCTTGGTGGATTTCTCGTCACTTGCACCGGGCTGGATCGCCGCTGCCTTCGACATGTCCACGGCCTGACGTCGCAGGGTCGCGACCTTTTCCTCGGCCTGCGCCAGCACGTTCAGCTTTCGCTGCAACGATTGCTGCGCGGGCAGGACGAA
>CAJYBQ010000642.1 GCA_913064755.1 uncultured Alphaproteobacteria bacterium | reverse complement strand
TGCGCTGTGCGCGCGGGCTCGGTCGTTGTCGCCCGCCCCCTTGCCGCGTGAGGTGTCGAAAAGTGCGGCGCCTCATCAGTCTCCCTATCTCCCCGCCGTCAATGTTCACTGGTAAGACACGGGCATGCGGAAGGTTTCCTGGCTCACTGCTTGGGCGGCGGACCCGGCCGTCCCGGTCCGGCCGGACCAGTGGCATCTTCGGGCATCCTCGACGTCTACAGTTGCGGGGGCAGCCACGGATTCGGTCCCTGATGGGTACGCCTTGCCGTGTTCCCTTGTTTCATCCCCCTTTCCGTTGCGGGTCGGGGGGAACCATCATGCGCGCCCGACCTTAACGACGCCCCCCTTATGGCGCAACAATCGCGGACTATCCCGACGCATGATCCACTACGACTGAAACAGGCGTCTGCGCCGTTGCGACTCCTGTCGCGGCATGATCAAGATGCGGACCGATCCGTATCCGGAGACCGCCAGCATGACACTCGCTTCCCTTGCCGACCTGCGCGCCCTGATCGCGGTCCTGCCGCCGCCCGACGCGGGCGCCGCAACCGCCGCCGCGTCGCGCCAGGACAACCTGGTCAAACCCGCGGGGTCGCTGGGACGGCTGGAGGAAATCGCTGTCCACCTGGCGCGCTGGCAGGGTCGGGAACGACCAACCATGGACAAGGCGCGCACCATCATCTTTGCCGGCAGCCACGGCATGACCCGACACGGTGTCTCCGCCTTTCCCGACGAAGTGAACGCGCAGATGCTGGCCGGGTTCGGTGCCGGGTTTGCCGCGATCTGCCAGCTGACGACCGCGTTCGGGGCTGAACTGGCGGTCGTCGATTGCGGCATTGCCAACCCGACCGAAGACTTCACGGTTGCCCCCGCCATGGCCGCGGCCGCGTTCCTCGCCGCCGTTGACCGGGGGATGACGGCGGTGAACGGCGACGAGGACCTGCTGGTCTTCGGGGAGATGGGCATCGGCAACACCACCGCCGCCGCCGCCATTGCCATGGCCCTGTTTGGCGGAGAGCCGCGGGACTGGGTCGGCCCCGGCACCGGGGTCGATGATGCCGGGATCGCGCGCAAGGCAGACGTGATCGACCGGGCGCGTGCCACCCATGGCACCGCACTGGACGACCCGTTGCAGGTGCTGGCCCGCGTCGGGGGCGCGAGATCGCGGCGATCTTCGGGGCCTGCCTTGCCGCCCGACGCCACCGCATCCCCGTTCTGCTGGACGGTTTCATCGTGACGGCGGCCGTGGCACCGCTGCATCTGCTGGGCGGCGGGGATGGTCTGGCGCATGCGCTGGCCGCGCACCAGTCCGGGGAACCGGGCCATGCGCGCCTGCTCGACCACCTGGGCCTTGATCCGCTGTTGTCACTGGGCATGCGGCTTGGCGAAGGGTCCGGGGCAGCAACGGCGCTGGGCCTGGTACGTGCTGCCCTCGCCTGCCACAACGGCATGGCAACATTCGCCGAGGCTGCCGTGGCCGGCAAGCAGGCCCCGTGAGCGGTTTCCAGGCCATACTCGGCACGTCCGAGGCTCCGCTGCCCTGGACGACGCTGGTGCTGGGTGGCGCGCGGTCGGGCAAGAGCCGCCTTGGCGAGCGCCTGATCCGCGACCACGCGGTGGACGTGACACCCGTCTACCTCGCCACGGCAGAGGCCTTCGACGCCGAGATGCGCCTGCGGATCAACCAGCACCAGAATGACCGTGGCACGGACTGGACCACGCTGGAGGCACCACGCGACCTGCCCGATCAGCTGGATGCCTGCGGCGACCGGCCGGTACTGGTGGATTGCCTGACCCTGTGGCTGAGCAACCTGATGCTGGCCGACATGGCCATGGACCAGGAGATCGCGAACCTGGTCGACGTGCTGGCGGAACGCACGGCACCAACGGTGCTGGTATCGAACGAGGTCGGGCTCGGCCTGGTGCCGGAGACGCCGCTGGGCCGGCAAGTCCGCGACCGTCAAGGGGCGACACAACAACGCGTGGCCCCGCGGCGCCCGTTCGAGCGATGAGTCTCCGGCCGATTCACGACGGTTGCGAAGGCGCCGGGCTACGCGCGACCCACGTGGCCAGGCGCCGGCCGCACACCGCGCAG
>CAJYBQ010000641.1 GCA_913064755.1 uncultured Alphaproteobacteria bacterium | reverse complement strand
CGCGTCAATCGACCCAGGTGCGGGAACGGTACTCGTCGGTTCCGTCGTCGCTTGTGTTGCCGCGGCTCCTCCTGAGACAGTGTGGTTGACCCCCCCCGCGCTGTATCCACGCAGTCCCCCTAGACCGACGCGCCATCGACGATCGGCGCGCCGACCTTCATGTCTGCGCCATCGCCAACGGCGAGGACTACATCGAAGGAAATGGCATCGCCGGGTGCGCCGTCGAGCTTTTCGAGCTCAAGCACATCGCCCTCGGCAACGCGATACTGTTTTCCGCCGGTCTTGATGACTGCGTGCATGGCTTTGTATCCGGTCTTCTCAAGCGTGACACCGGTCAGAAGATCCCGATTGGACCTCGTCCGGCAAACGAAAATTCGACACGTCCTTTCAGCCCGGAGGACTCCCCAGGACGCGAGCGGCGCTTATTAGACTGCGGCCCCTGCGGTGTCAACCGCCGCCGCAAGGTCTTCGCGCAATGCCGCGCTGAAATCCGCGTCGGGCAGACAGCTTTTCCCGTTGCGCGCATGTACCAGTGTCGAACGGGCGGTCGCGATGCAGGTATCACCCACAAACAGGCCGCTGTCCACCGTCCATGACGTGCGACCGACCTGCACCGTGCGGGTGCCGGTGACGACGATGGCGGGAAAGTGCAGTTCCTTGAGGTAATTGACCTCCAGCCGCGCCACCACCCAGTACTGGATGGCATCCGATCCCGGTTGCAGGGTCTCGATCAGGCTGACCCGACCGACCTCTATGAACTGGGGCAGGATGGTATTGTTCACATGGCCCAGCCGGTCGGTGTCGCTGAACCGCACCATGTTGGCCACGTGGTGCGGGAAATCCGCCAGGCAGGGTGTCTGGTCGCGTGCCGGGCGTGACGGGGCATCGGTCATGATCTGGTTCCATTCTTGCCGTCGCGGCCGGGGATGGGCGGTATCGTGCGGGCATCGTTCAGGATGTAGGACGGCACCTGTTCACTGTCGCCGCGAATGGCGATGTTGTGAACCGTGAAGCCCGCCATGTCCATCCCGGCGGCCTCCGCCACCGCGGCCGAGAATATGACCTGGCTGCCGTGGTCCTTGTTGGCGTTTTCCAGGCGGCTGGCGACATTGACGGGGGCACCGATGGCGGTGACGGACATGACGTCGCGATACCCCATCTCACCAACCACGACGTCGCCGATCTCGATCCCGATCCCGATCTTCAGGGGCTGGCCGAGTTCCGCGCGCAGGGCGTCGTTCATCTCGCCCAGCGCCAGCGACATGGCGCGCGCGGTGGCCAGCGCCCTGCGCGCGCCCTCCTGCGGTGTCTCGCCGATGCCGAACAGGGCCATGACCCCGTCACCGATGAACTTGTCCAGCTTGCCGCCGTTGCGTTCAACCGCCTCGCCCATGTAACGGAAATACTGGTTGATCAGGAACACCACGTCATAGGGCAGCTTCTGCTGGGAAAAGCGGGTGAAGCCCCGGATGTCGGCAAACAGGATGGCGATGCATTCCTCGGCCCCGCGCACGGACCCCGCCGTGCTGCTGTAGGGCGCATGCGACGGGGCAGGGGCCGGCAGCAGGGGATAGACCCGCAGGTCGCCCGTGGGCCGTACCTGGCATGCCAGGCGGACGCCGGGGGCAGCGGAGAGCCGACGCAGCACCCGGGCCTCGATCTCCTCCGGTTCCGGGCAGTTCTCCAGCCCCTCCAGCACCTTGATGCGGCAGGTGGAACAGCGCCCGCGCCCACCGCAGATGCTGGCGTGGGAGACACCGGCGCGGCGGCTGATCTCCAGGACGGTCAGGCCGGGCAGCACGGTTGCCTTCTGCCCGCCGGGATACTGGACCACGACACGTTTGCGCTGGCGTTCGATGACCAGGTGAATGCCGCGTGCCACGCCGACGGCGCAGAGGGTCGCGATCATGCCCGCCCAGACCGCGTCGCGGGTCTCGTAGACCCAGGCCGCGGCGGCGTCGGGCAATTGCGTGTTCAGCAGGTAGGCGCTGCGCCAGACCGGGTCTTCGAGCAGCGCCGAGACTTCCTGCCCGCCGTTGACGAAACCGATCAGCGACAGGATCACCGTCAGCAACGCGGCGGTATAGAGTGTCGGGA
>CAJYBQ010000640.1 GCA_913064755.1 uncultured Alphaproteobacteria bacterium | reverse complement strand
AAGTCAGAATAATCGTGAAATTCCACAGTAGTTAAAACGAATGAAGAGAATTACATTATGAGCGATAAACAAACATATTCCACTATGAACGAAAATGGACAACTGAACGCTCGATTGAATCAAATCTTGATGATTAGGTCAGTCATGGCGTATGTACCAAAATCCCATACATTTGAAGAAGGTAGGACAATAAGTAGTGCGATTAAAGCTAGTTTTGTACCGCGGTTTCTTTTAGAAAAGCGCGTTGTAAGCGTATCCGATGGCTTTCGCAGCTATACGGGCCTCACTGTCAATGAAAAAACCTCCTTCGGGATCAGTGTCCTTGGGGAGGCGTGGGTCCATTTTGGCAGTTACGGCATATTCCTGATGGCCGCGATCGGTGCGTTCTTTGGCGTTATCATGCGGTTGGTGCTGGTCGCCGCGCGCAGTTTTCCGACGATTGTCCTCTGGACACCGCTGTTGTTCCTGCAGGCTGCAAAGGCGGAGACGGAACTCGTGATCGTCCTGAATCACCTGGCCAAGACGGGGGCGCTGATCGCGGTGATGTACTTCATTGCCTACAGGTTCCTGAAGTGGCGGATCTGAGCTGATCGTGCCTGCCGCCCTGCCTTGCGCGCTTCGCCGCCCATGAAGACCTTCCTGGCGTCCGCGAGCTTCGACCGTGCCTACGGTGGCCCGGCCTATTCGGTATCCCGGCTGGCGAAGGCGCTGGCCGATGCCGGGGCGGAGGTCGGGATCTGGGCGCCGGATGGATCAGCCGTCAGTTCGGACCTGCTGCGCGAACAGGGGCCGTCAACCGGGATCGTGCCGCTGGACGGCAGCCTGCAGGCCGCGATCGGCCGCTTCGGCACGCCGGACCTGTTCCACGACAGCGGCATCTGGCTGCCGCACAACCAGGCCGTTGCCCGCCTGGCGCGGCAGCTGCAGCGGCCCCGCGTGGTATCCACCCGCGGCATGCTCGCCCCCTGGGCCCTGCAGCACAAGCGGATGAAGAAACGCCTCGCCTGGATGCTGTACCAACGCCGCAACCTGGCCTCCGCCAGCGCCCTGCACGCCACGTCGGAGGCCGAGGCCGCCGATGTCGAGGCCTGTCACCTGGGCGTCAGCGTCGCCAATATTCCCAACGGCATCGACATGCCGGACGACGGCGCCATCGGAGGCCGCGCGCCCGGTACCGTGGCGCCGCGGACCGCCGTGTTCGTCGGCCGGCTGCACCCGGTCAAGGGACTGCCCACCGCCTTGCAGGCCTGGGCCGAAACCCGCCCCGAAGGCTGGCAGCTGCTGCTAGCCGGTCCCGACGAGGCCGGGTACCGCGCTGTCCTGGAAAGGGACATCGCGCGGCTGGAGCTTGGCGACAGCGTCCGGCTGATCGGCGCCGTCGATGGCGAGGCCAAGGCCGACCTGTTGCGCGCCGCCAGCCTGTTCATCCTGCCCAGCCACTCCGAAAGCTTCGGCATGGTGGTGGCGGAGGCCCTGTCGTTCGGCATTCCCGTCCTGACGACCGAGGGCGTGCCCTGGCCCGACCTGGAACGTCTCGACTGCGGCTGGCGCGTGCCGGTCGGTGATTCAGCCGCCCTCGCCGCCGTGCTCGCCATTGCCACCACCCTGCCCTGTGCCACCCTTGCGGCCATGGGCCAGCGGGGCCTCGACCTGGTGCGTGACCAGTTCGGTTGGGTTTCGGTGGCGCAACGGTTTCTCAGCCTTTATGCATCTGTCGCATCCGGCCCGAGCAAGAAGGCGTCCCCATGATCATCATTGGTGTCAATGCGTTCCACGGCGACAGTTCAGCCTGTCTGATCCGTGACGGTGTGCTGCTTGCCGCGGTGGAGGAAGAACGGTTCCGCCGCATCAAGCACTGGGCGGGTTTCCCCTCCGAGTCCATTCGCTACTGCCTCGACGCGGCGGGCGTGGGCCTGGGCGACGTCGACGTGCTGGCCATCAACCAGGACAGCAAGGTCAGCCTGCCGCGCAAGATCGGCTACGTGCTGAGCAAGCGTCCGGACCTGAAGCTGGTGCTGGACCGTATCCGCAACCGCCACAAGCGCCAGGGATTGCCGGAACTGATCGACCAGGCCTTTCCCGGCGAGAAGGTCCGCGG
>CAJYBQ010000639.1 GCA_913064755.1 uncultured Alphaproteobacteria bacterium | reverse complement strand
CTGGCTGAACTCCGCACCGGGATAGCGTTACCGCATCTTCGGGCTCATCGGCACGCCCAGGCCGGCCTCGGCGGCAAGGCGGGTCGGGCTGCCCATCGGCACGCGGGTCATGCTTTCCACGCCGGCGGCAATGACGATGTCCATGGTGCCGGACATGACGGCCTGCGCCGCGAACTGGATCGACTGCTGGGAGGAACCGCACTGGCGGTCGATGGACACGGCAGGCACGCTCTCCGGCAGCTTCGATGCCAGGACACAGTTGCGGCCGATGTGGAACGACTGCTCACCGGCCATGCCGACGCAGCCCATCACGACGTCCTCGACGGCAGCCGGATCAATGCCGCTGCGGTCCACCAGCGCGCTCAGGACCGCGCCACCCAGGTCGGCCGGATGGTATTCCTTCAACCGGCCACCGCGGCGGCCACCGGCGGTACGCACTGCTTCAACGATATAGGCCTCGGCCATTGTCTTTCTCCCACGCGTTTGAACTTGCTGATCCTAGATATGACCAGCCGCGGGGACGAGGGCAAGCCCGCGGCGGGCGGGAACATGGGGGGGCTGCGTCCGGACAGGTGTTGTTACGCAATTGACAATCATTCTCAATCGCACCATCATTCGCTTGCAACCGATGGGAACCAGGCTCGGACGAACGCCATGTATGTCTGCATTTGCAACGCCCTGACAGATCAGCAGGTCACCGAGGTGATCACGGCGGGGGAGTGTGATGCCCACGCCGTCCATCCCTGCCTTGGCTGCACGACCCGTTGCGGCAAATGTCTGAGCACCATCGCGGAAATGATGGGACGGCATCAGCAGGCCAGCGACCCCGATCTCGCCCTCGCGGCGGAATAGGCCGTGTTCGCGACGAATTCCATGCCCGAATGGTTCGCCTTGCTGCGTGAAACCCGGCGCAGGAATGCCTCGACGAAAACCGTGGAAATATTGCATGCTGATCACCAGCCGCCGCACCAGGCGGACAGCCTGGTGCCGCAATCAGCAATGAATGCAATTCGAGGAATCGTTCCACATGAAGGGCAACCCTGAAGTCATCGCCTGTCTTAACAAGGTTCTGTACAATGAACTGGTCGCGATCAATCAGTATTTCCTGCATGCCCGCATGCTGAAGGACTGGGGCCTGACCCGGCTGGGCCAGCATGAGCACGATGAATCCATCGACGAGATGAAGCATGCCGACGAATTGATCGAACGCATCCTGTTCCTCGAGGGCCTGCCCAATCTCCAGGACCTGGGCAAGCTGCGGATCGGGACCGATACGAAGGAAATCCTGGAATGCGACCTGGCGCTGGAAATGGATGCCATTCCCGATCTGCGCACCGGCATCGCGGCTGCGGAGGCGGCGAGCGACTATGTGAGTCGTGAACTGATGGAGAGCATCCTCGAATCAGAAGAAGAGCACGTCGACTGGCTTGAAACCCAGCTTGGCCTGATCGAGAAGGTCGGCCTGCAGAACTACAACCAGTCCCAGATGGGCGACAGCGCATCGTGACACGCGGATAGTCGAGGCACATGGACGGAACGATCACCGACATCGATCACCTGATGGTCCATGTGCACGACGTCGAAGCCGCCGGGCGCGCGTTCGAGGCACTGGGGTTCACCGTCACGCCGCGGAGCGTGATGGTGGCGCTCGGCATCAGCAACCGCTGTGTCCTGTTCCAGCCGGCAGGTGATGGCTGCTGCAACTACATCGAACTGATGGCCAAGGAAGACCTGTCCCGGGTTCCGCCCTTCATGCATGCCATCCTGGGCAATACGGAGGGGCCGGTCTCGCTGGTGATGGCAACAGCGGATGCGCAGGCCGCGGCTGATCAGCTCGCCGATGCAGGTGTGGCCTGCCGGCCGCCGTTTGCGGTGACGCGCGACTGGCACCTCGCTGAAGGCGTTGATGTGCAGGTATCCTTTGTCGTCTGCATCCCCACCCCCGGGCAGAGCCCGATCTACTGGAACCTCTGCGCGCATCGCACCCGGCGCCACTATGTCCGCCCGGACGTGACGGCCCATGCCAATGGCGCTGTCCGGATCAGCGGCATCGATGCGGTGGCGCCTGATGCGGCACAGGCTGCATCCGCGCTGGCGCTACAGTGGGGAACGACA
>CAJYBQ010000638.1 GCA_913064755.1 uncultured Alphaproteobacteria bacterium | reverse complement strand
CCCACGCGCAGGTCCTTGAGATCCACCTGCGGCAGCCGGGCGAACCGTAGCGGATCGGCCGGACCCGAAAGCGGATCGTCCGGATCCGTCCCCTGGCAGACATCCAGCATCAGCAACAGGTCATCCATGGTACGGGCCATCGGGCCAAGCACCGAGATTCCGGACCATCCAAGCGGCCGCGTCGGGTGCGCGATGACATCGACCGACGGACGGTAGCCCACCACGCCGCAGAGCGCCGCCGGCAACCGCAGGGAACCGCCGGTATCCGACCCCGTGCACAATGGCAGGAGATCGGCAGCCAGCGCCGCCGCCGAGCCACCGGAAGACCCGCCCGCGACCAGGTTGGCGTCGAACGGGTTGCCCGTCGCGCCCCAGACCGGGTTGCGGCTGTTCCCGCCTGCCCCGAGTTCCGGCACATTGGTCTTGGCCAGGATGATCGCACCGGCCGCACGCAGGCGCGCGACCATCGGCAGGTCCCGGTCCGGAATGTTGTCACACCCGCGAATACTGCCGTGGGTGGTCAGCAGACCCTTGGTGTCCTGCAAGTCCTTGACGCCTATCGGCAACCCGTCAAGCGGTCCCTTCGGGTTCTCGGCCTGCCAGCGCAGGGACGCCTGTGCGGCCTCCGAAACCGCGCGTTCGACATCGATGGACGTCAGGGCGTTGATCCGGGGATTGACCCTGGAGATGTGGTCCAGGCAAGCGGCAAGATAGTCGCTGGGCGTCAGCGCCCGGGTCGCGAAGGCGTGAAGCACATCGCGGGCGCTCAGCGCGACCAGCGCCTGGCCGCTCATCGCCATGACCGGTATTCATTCACGCATGATGCTGACACCGAACCCCTCCCAAGCCTTGTTTTTGGTTAAGGTAATCGTGCGAATTTGCCGATAATAGTGAAATCTGGACAGCAAACATTAACCAAATGGAATGGTTGTCACCTCTTCGGTCGCCTGCTGCAGGCATTTCAGGAACAGCGCCAGCGCACCGTTGGTGGCAACCTGGTCCGCGCGCCAGAAGCAGCGGGCCTCCGACAGGAACCCGCGGGTGTCGAGCGGCAGGGTAACGATGTCTCCGCGCGCGGCATGGGCCTGGGCAAGGCGCTGGGGCATCAGGCCGAGCGCCGGCATCACGCGCAGGATCTCCAGGTTGAGGGTAAGCGACAGCGAGGCGATGATGTTGCTTGGCGGCACCAGGCCATGCTCGGCAAACAGCGCATCCACGGCCAGCCTGGCAACCGAGCTCGCCTGCGGCATGATCCAGGGATACGTGGCGACATCCGACCATGCGAGGTCCACGGCCTGTGCCAGCGGATGATCGCGACCGGCCACCACGACGACCGGTTCCGAATAGAGCGTCATCTGGTCGATACCGGGCAGTTCCTGGGGCTGCCATATCCGTGCGATCAGCAGGTCCAGCGCACCGCTCTCAAGCTCCGGAAACAGGCTGACGAAATGCCCGTCCGATACGGTGACCGTCGCCTGCGGCGTACTGCGCTTGAACAGGGCTATGGCCCCCGGCAGCAGGGTCGGGGCGACCGAACTCACGGCCCCGATCGTGACCGATCCGGAAACCCCGCTCGCCATGGCCTCGATATCGAACGCGGCCCTGTCGAGTTGGTTGAGGGCCTGTTTCGCGTGATCGGCAAGACGGTTCCCGATCGGCGTCAGGTAAAGCCGGTTCCGGTCCCGGGTCACGACGGGAACCCCGACGATCCGCTCCAGTTCGGCGATCTGCTTCGAAACGGCAGGCTGGGTGACGTTGAGCGCTTCCGCAACACGCGCCACCAGTTTCAGGTCCGCCAATGCGGCGATCACCCGCAAGTGGCGCAGCGCGATCGCCTTCTGAAACTCCTGCCCCAAGACGTCCCCCTCTCCCCGGCCCCGCACCCGAGGAAGCGTCGCATACGATCTGCAACCTGAGAACCTCGGGCGAGATGGACAGCCTGCGGGCGGCCTCGCGCCCGACCGCGAACAGGCAGGAACTGGAAGTGGCAATGCCACGCGTGGCAAGATGGAGAAACAGGTTCGAAAGTCAGGCGGCGTGGCCAGGCTCACCAAGCCGAACTCCGCAGTGTTCTTGTTCTACCGATGGCTGGAGTTCACCCGGACGGGCTTCCGAC
>CAJYBQ010000637.1 GCA_913064755.1 uncultured Alphaproteobacteria bacterium | reverse complement strand
GGCCTGCCTGATCATCGGCATGCCGCGCAGCTGACCGAAACGGATGGTAGCGCCATCCAGCCCGATCAACGGTCGCCCAGCGGTTCCAGCGGAATCTGCGGTTGTTCGAGGGGGTCGACGGGCTCCAGGAACATCCGGCGCAGGATGCCGGGCGCCAGGGCAGACAGTGGATTGACCGTTATCGTCGGTTTCAGCGCCGGTCCCTCGATGGCATAGGTCACGCCGAACACCCCGTCGTCACCGCCCAGGATCGTGCCGATCAGGGGAATGGCCCCGAGCACGCTGCTGAGCGAATAGGCCGGGATCACGTTGCCCACCAGGCGCAGTTCCTCCGTTTCCCGATCCAGGTAACCGTCGGCCGTGAACCCCAGCGCGGGGCCGGCCGCGCGGGCCGACCGGAAACTCAGCCGCTTGCCGTCATAGCCGAAGGGGACGTCGGCGCGGACGAAGCCCAGCCCCTCGCCGGACATGGCCTGCCCGATACCGGTCAGCGATGCCAGCGAGAACAGCCGCGCGGCGGTCGGGGTCTCGGTCAGGCGGAAGTTGTCGATGCCGAGCAGACCCGTCGCATTGCCGTCCGCCGTGATATTGGCCGTCAGCTTCAAGACCCCGCCGCGCAGCGCATCGGTCAGGTCCAGGGCCGAGAGCAGGCCGCCCGCATCGCCGCTTTCGAGCAACAGTGTCCGGTTCCCGATCGTTCCCGGCGGTGTTCCCGCGGCGGGCACCACGGACAGGTTCAGGGTCTTGTTCTCGCCGGCGGTCCCCGCGAGGGTCAGTGACGAGAGTTCACCACCGACCAGACTGAACTGCCCGCGCGCCTGGTTCAGGGTGATCTGCGGATGCAGGCGCAGGGTGCCGAAGGTGAAGGCACCGTTGATGCTGAAATCCGACCCGGCATCGTCGGAACGGTTCCGGGCCATGTCGAGCAAGGGCGCGGCATTCAGCGTCTCCCCCGCCACATCCATCATCCAGACGCCATCGTCACCGCGGTCCAGCCGCCCCGAGAGCCGGTCCTGCCCCAGCCGCAACAGGCCTATCTCCATGCTGTCGAGTCCGGTCGCGAGAGAACCCGAAACCGCCCCCTGTATCTCCAGGTCCGGCGCGGTAACGACCAGGTCGTCCAGGCGGATCACGTTGGCCGGTGTTCGGAACAGGTTGAACCGCGCATGCGCCGTGGCACCTGCCTGCTTCTGCCACAGACCACCCGGCGGCATCAGTGTCGTCGACGTCAGGTCCAGCGCCACGGTGGCCGCGATCGCGCCATCCGCGTTCAGGTGCAGGTCGGTCTGCAGCCCCACGGCCCCGTCGATCCAGTCAGGCAGGGTCAGTCCCAAACCCAGGCGGTCGATGGAACTCCTGTCGACACGGCCACCGATGCTGAAGTGCTGTCCGAAACCGTCCCCGGGATTGAATTCCTCGATCCAGCGGAGTGCCATCGGGACATCGTTGAGGGCACCGGCCCCCTGCACTTCCAGCCGTTCCGCATCCACCCTGAGTGCCAGGGCCTCCGCGGTGAAGGTCATGTCGCCGTAAAGGTGTTCGGCGCGCACGTTGCTGATATGGGATGCCGCCCCGATCTGGATCTCCGCCAACGTGGTATCCGACGCGACGGGCAGGGACAGGCGAACCCGGGTCGCGGCCAGGCCGCTGATGCCGCTGACATCCGGCGCCCCGCCAAGCGACCGTGCCAGGGCCCCCCTGACCGAGGCGGCAACGGAATCACCGATCGTCCCCTCGCCCACGAATTCGGTCGACAGCGTCGGGCGTGCCTTGCCGAAATCATCGATATTGAGCGTCCCGTCGCTGAGCGCCAGTCCGGCGCTCCTGCCCTCCTCCAGCGTGACGTCCAGCGTGCGACCCGTGACGATCACCTCCCCCCGCCCGGCGGTGATGTCGTCGTAGGGTTCGTAGAGCTTCACCCGGGCATCGCGGTAGCGCAGCCGGACGTCCAGCGCCTCGGCGGGCGGCACATCCATGGACCAGGCCTCGGGGCGCATGTTCAGTCGGGCGCGCACCTGCTCGACCGATCCGCCGACCAGGTGCTCCTCCAGCCAGTTTCGCGCGCCTGCGGCCCGGTCGACGGGCCAGAACGCGGGGATCAGCACGTTCGGCAGGTTTTCCCC
>CAJYBQ010000636.1 GCA_913064755.1 uncultured Alphaproteobacteria bacterium | reverse complement strand
TAGTTCGACCGGTCCGCCTTGCTGAACGGACGGCCCCCGCCGCCGGTGCCCAGCGGATTGGCCGCGCGCAGGTCGGCCATCAGGTCCCGCATGGCAAGCTGGTGACCGATGTTCTCCCGCGTGAAGGGATCACCGTTGTGGCGGATGGCGTCGCCGCCGTTCTCCAGGCAGCGCGCGGCAAGCGGGATGTCGCCGGTGACGCAGATGTCGCCGGGCTTGATCCGGTCCGCGATCCACATGTCCGCCGCGTCCGGTCCCTCCGGCGCGACCACGGTCTGCACCAGCGGGTCCTGGCTGGGGCGGATGCCGCCGTTCGAGACCATGTAGACCTGCAACCCGTGACGGCTGGCCACCCGCAGGGTCTCGTCCTTCACCGGGCAGGCGTCGGCGTCGATGTAGATGCTCGTCATGCCTGTTTCAGTTCCCTTCCACCTCGCGCCGCACGATGGCCGCCCCGGCTGCCAGCGCGGACAGCTTGCCGAAGGCGACCTCCCGGCTCAGGTACTTCATGCCGCAGTCAGGGGCGGCGATGATCCGTTCCGCCCCCGCATGGGCGACCGCACCGCGCAGCCTCTCGGCCACCAGTTCCGGCGTCTCGATCTCGTCGGTGCCGAGGTCGATGACGCCATAGACGATCTGCTTCGACGGCAGGCGGTCGATGATCGACGGGTCGAGGCGCGGTTGCGCCGCTTCGATCGAGATCGCGGTGGCATCGCAGGCATCCAGTTCCTGCAGGAAGGAATAGCCCGACGGCTTGTCCTGCACGACATAGGCATAGCCGAAGCAGACATGCACGATGGTTGTCCCCTCCACGCCATCGAAGGCCTGGTTGATGGCATCGACGCCGTGGCGGCGGGCTTCTTCCGGGTGCGCCTGCATGTGCGGCTCATCGATCTGGATGATGTCGGCACCGGCGGCCTTCATGTCCTTGATCTCGGCATTCAGGACGGCGGCATAGGCCGCGATCAGGCGACCCTGGTCACCGTAGAATTCATCCCTGGCCATGCGTGCCATGGTGAAGGCGCCGGGTATCGTCACCTTGATCGGGTGGTCGGTCTGCTGGCGCAGGAAGGCGACATCGCGCACCTGGACCCCGGTGGAGCGCGTGATCGGCCCGGTGACACGGGGGACCATGGTCGGCTTTCCCGTCCGGCCCGGCATCTCCCCCGGGTTGTCGACGTCGATCCCCCCCAGGGCATTGGCGAAGTGGTTGAAATAGCTCTCCCGCCTGCATTCGCCGTCGGACACGATGTCGATGCCGACCCTTTCCTGGTCACGCAGCGCCAGCAGGCAGGCGTCGTCCTGTGCCTCCTGCAACTGGTCCGGGCCGGGGCGCCAGACGTCCTTCATGCGGATGCGGGGCGGTGCATTGCCACGCAGCACGTCGCGGTTCACCAGCCATCCGGGCTGCGGGTAGCTGCCGACCAGCATGGACGGGATCAGGTTGGTCATGACGTGCGTCTCCTCGAAACAGATGCCGGCAGGTTGCGGGCGCGGTGACATTATGCTTTGGCTGATCACGGTTAAGCCAATACTTCCCGCACCATTTGATGGGGATTCCCATGCCCGGCAATCTGACGATGGATCAACTGACCGTCGCCGTTGCGGACGGTGCAATCGATACGGTGCTGGTCTGCATGGTCGACATGCAGGGGCGGTTGATGGGGAAACGTTTCCAGGCCGAATTCTTCCTCGACAGTGGGTGGGAGGAAACCCACGCCTGCAGTTATCTGCTCGCCACTGATCTGGAAATGGAGACGGTGGAAGGGTTTGCCGCCGCCAGCTGGGCCAGCTGCTATGGCGGCTACGTGATGCGACCCGACCTCGCCACCCTGCGACGGGTGCCCGGGCTGGAAGGCACCGCACTGGTGCTCTGCGATGTGCTGGATCTCCATCACCAGCCGGTGCCGCATTCACCCCGCGCCGTCCTGAAACGCCAGATCGCCCGGCTGGAGGGCATGGGCTACCGCGCCATGATGGCGTCGGAGCTGGAGTTCTTCCTGTTCGAGGAATCCTACGAACAGGCGGCGGAGTCCGGGTACAGCGACCTTTCGACCTTCAGCCGTTCCAACGAGGACTACAACATCTTCCCGACCACCAAGGAGGAACCGGTGATGCGCGCG
>CAJYBQ010000635.1 GCA_913064755.1 uncultured Alphaproteobacteria bacterium | reverse complement strand
GCCGGGACGGTGCGGACATTCGCATCAAGGGCCTGGGTTTCGGACATGGCGTCATGCGCTGGCGCGACATGCGCCCGGGGCGCTGGCTCGTGGAGGGTCGCCAGTCGGATGGATCGATCGTCAGCGGCGAGGCAACGGCGGGACGCGACGGCCGACTGGTGATCGAGGTTCCGACGCATGCCTATGACACGGTGGATATCCTGCTTCGTCCGGCGACGGCCGGCTGACTGACCGATGCGCCTGAACCTCATCCTGCTGGCCGTGGTGATCCTGCTTGGAGTGGGATTGAGCATCATGCTGATTCCCAGCAAGAAGGACGTGGCGCTGCTGCAACTGCGCTCCAACAACATCGACCAGGCGCGCGAGACCCTCAACGAACAGCTCGCGGCCGGTGACTCGTCGGTGGCGGTCGTTGCGTCGCTGGCCGAGATTGCCCTGCATGACGGGAACATCGAGGAGGCGGTGCGGGTCATGGAGACCTTTACCGCCCGGCGGCCGAAGGACTACGGCGCGAAGCGCAAGCTGGCCGAGTTCTATCGTTTCGCCCAGCGCCAGGACGCCTTCGTGAACCTGATGGCGGAGGTTGTCGCGGCGGAGGGGCGGCCCGAGGAATGGCGGCAACTCGTCGACCTCTATCGTTATCGCGGGGAATATGCCGGTCTGCGACGCGCCCTTTCGGGGCTGATCGACAATGGCTATGCCAAGCCGCTCGAATTCTTCGAGGCGGCGGAACTTGCCGCGGCGGACGGGGCACCAAGGGAAGCACTGGCGATCCTCGAACGCATGTGGCGCACCCATCCGACGTCGTTCCAGGTCAATTCGGTCAAGCTCTACGCGATGATCGCGGGAACCTACGGGGAGGAGGACCGCGCGGCAGACGTGGTTGCCCGCTTCGCGGCAGCAAAGGGCAATCGTGCCGTGATAACGCCTGTCGTTCGGGAAGCCATGGACCGGGAGCAGAACCGGCTCGGCCTCCGTCTGCTCGGCGCCTTCGAGGACGAGTTGCATCTCTCCCCGCCGCTGCTGGTCTTCTGGGCCCGGATGCAGGGGGCGCTGGACCGGACCACGGTGGCGCTGGAACGTCTCGTCGCCCTGGACAGGGCGGGAAACCTGCCGGACCTGGTGTTCCCGGTGTTCGTCGACCTCGCCCTCCAGGGGCAGGAGGTGGACCTGCTGGAACAGGTCACCCTGCCACGCGACATCTCCGGCCTGACGGCCTACCGCCTGCGGACCATCGGCGACACCGCCGTCGCCTTCCGGCGCCCGGCATTGATGCAGAAGCTGCTGAAGGAACTGTCGGCCCCATTTCGTGTCGAGCATCCGGCCCTTATGGCCGAATTGCTGCTGGGCGTCGGCCGGCGCGACGATGCGCTGGCAGAGGTCAACCGTGCCGTCGTGGCCGATCTGCCGACCCACGAACAGTTTCGCCTTGCCCGCGCCTGGCTGAAACTGGGGGAGGATGCGAAGGCCGGCGTCCTGCTGGACAGCATTGCTGCCCGGTCCGACCTGAACGAACCGATGATCCGGGGACTGGCCCAGCTCTATATCGGCACGGAACGCCTGAAGTCCGGCCTGGCCGCGTTCGACGGCCTGCGGCGCAACAGGCCGTCCGATGCCGTCGAGGCGGGGTGGGCACGCCTGGCAGCGAAGGCCGGTCGGGACAAGGCGTTGCTGGCCTGGCTGCAACGGCAGGGGCCGCTGGAACGGGACCTGCTGACCGATATCGTTGCGCTTTCGACCCCGGGGCTGGCGCCGAAATCGGCCTTGTACGCGGCCGAACGGTTGTTCGGGGATCATCCGGACCGGGAGTCGCGCCGCCTCTACGGGCAGGCGCTGACGGCCAATGCTCAGACGGGTCGGGCACTGGCCGTGCTTGAGCCGCTGTTGCCCGGCAGTGCGGAGGATGCGGAGACCTGGGTCGAGGCGCTGGTGGCTGCAAACCGGCCGGCCGATGGGCTGGCGTTCCTGCTCGACAGGGGCGCGGACACGCCGCTCGCTCCCCTGCTTGCCGATGACCTGGTCACGCTGGCCATCGGGCAGGGCAAGCCTGAACTGGCCTATGCCGAGATCAGGCGGCAGGACCCGACGCGTCTGCCGGGCGACACGATCGCCTATGTTGCCGA
>CAJYBQ010000634.1 GCA_913064755.1 uncultured Alphaproteobacteria bacterium | reverse complement strand
CTGCGCCGCGACAGCCTCGTTGTCCTCGACCAGGGCGAGGTCATCGACGGTCCAGCCGGCCTTTGCCAGCGCCTTGCGCGATGCCGGAACCGGGCCGATGCCCATGATCGCGGGATCGACACCGGCCTGTGCCCAGGAAACGATGCGGCCCAGCGGCTTGATGCCCCGCTTCTCGGCCTCTTCGGACGTCATCAGCACGACCGCACCGGCACCGTCGTTGATGCCGGACGCATTGCCCGCCGTCACGGAGCCGTCCTTGGCGAACGCCGGGCGCAGCTTCGTCATGCTCTCCATCGTGGCGCCGTGGCGGATGTACTCGTCGTCGGAGACCACGGTCTCGCCCTTGCGGGTCTTGATGGTGACGGGAACGATCTCGTCCTTGAACCGGCCGGACTTCTGCGCGGCTTCGGCCTTGTTCTGCGACACCAGTGCGAACTCATCCTGCTGCTCGCGGGTGATCTGCCACTGCTGCGCGACGTTCTCTGCCGTGTTGCCCATGTGGTAGCCGTTGAAGGCATCCCAGAGACCGTCACGGATCATCGTGTCGATGAACGTCAGGTCGCCCATGCGGGCACCGGCGCGCAGATGCTGCGCATGCGGGGCCATGGACATGCTTTCCTGGCCACCGGCAACAACGATGGTGCTGTCGCCGTTGCGGATCGCCTGGAAGCCGAGAGCCACGGTACGCAGACCGGAACCGCAAAGCATGTTCACGCCCCAGGCCGGGCTTTCCTGCGGCACACCGGCGTTGATCGCGGCCTGACGTGCCGGGTTCTGGCCCTGGCCGGCGGTCAGGATCTGACCCATGATGACTTCGGAAACGTCGGCGGAATCGACACCGGCCCGTTCCAGCGCGCCCTTGATGGCAACGGTGCCCAGGTCATGCGCAGGTACGGAGGCGAATGCCCCGTTGAAGGAGCCCACGGGGGTACGGGCGGCGGATGCAATGACGATATCGGACATTCGGAATTCCTCCTCGGTGGTTTCTCGTACAGCCGTCAAAGTGCGAATTGCTGCGTCGCAACATTTTTTGCTGCATTGCGGAAAGAATGCCGAATACGAGCGTTTTCGGCAATGGTGACAAGGTTAATGTGTCGGTTTGTCGCGTAAGTGGCGCGGCGTTTCATGCTGCAACGCAACAGATCGATCGACTGGCCCATCAGCTCACCCCGCACAGCCATTCGCCAAGCGGTCGCCAGAGCGTTCGCTGCGCGCGGGAGCCGACGACCATCCCGATGTGACCGGCAGCGGGTTCGATGATGGTCGCATCGGGGATGTCGCGCACCGCGCCACGCGCCGATGCCGGCGGAACGATGCGATCCTGCGCCGGAATGGCGGCAAAGACCGGGACACGCAGGTCCGCCGGCCGGATCGGCGTTTCGCCAATGCGCCACATGCCCCGGCCCGGCAGGTTCTCGTTGTACCACCCGACCAGGCAGTCATGCGCCACTTTCGGCGGCAGGGCCGGGCCGTCGTTCAACCAGTCCTCCAGCGCCACGAACTGGTGCGCCCGGGCGCTTTCCGGGTCCATGGCGGCGAACCTGGCGAACTTGCGCTGGGCCAGGTTGGGGTCGAGGGCGGCAAAGAAGGCCTGGATCAGGTCGATCGGCATTTCGCCGAAGGCCTCCAGCACCGGCTGCCACATGGGCAGGGATGCAGCGAAGGATTCCGCCTGGGGACTGAGGTTGGCGTGGAAGTCCCAGGGCGCGGCCAGCAGACCCAGCGCGGAGACCGCGTCCGGCCGCAACAGGCTCAGCGCCACCGACAACGTGCCGCCCATGCAATAGCCGACGACCGGCACCGCGGCGCGCCCGGCAAGCGCGGCCGCGTGATCCAGCGCCCCGGACAGCGGTCCGCCGAGGAAGGCCGCCACGTCGTAGCGCCGCTCCACGTGGCCGGCATCACCCCAGTCAAGCAGCAGTGGCCGGATGCCGGCCTCCGCCGCGAGCCACCGCAACAGGCTGCTCTCGGTCATCAGGTCCAGCACCCAGGCGGGACTGATCTTGGACGGGGCAAACCTCCCCACCCGCCCCGATCCTCCGACTGCAAACCGATCGCTGCTCACCCGGACCCGGCTGTGCCGGCAAGTGCTCGGTCGCTCGCACACGCCCTCCCGCCAGCGTGG
>CAJYBQ010000633.1 GCA_913064755.1 uncultured Alphaproteobacteria bacterium | reverse complement strand
TCCCCAGCAGGGCTGCGGTTTCCGTGTCACCGGTCTGCGTCAGGCGTTACCCCGCCACCGGTGTGGTATCCAGTCCGCGGGCTTCCATTATCAGCGGCACAATCGCCAACCGCGCCAGCAGGTCATCTTTGGTTGTTAACGCCGCTTCCCAAAGCCCGTCATGGGCCGGCAGGTCGCCATAGTCCGCATCCAGTGTCTGCAGGCGGTGCCGAAGCATCAGGAAATGGCGCGCTTCGTCGTCCGCTACCCTCAGCCAGTCGGCAAAGAACGTTTCCGGCAGATCCGGCGTGGCATAGGGCCCCGCCGCCCGGCGCGCGATGTCGTTCAGTTCCTGCAGCACCTGGGTGCCCTTGATCTTCAGCAGCGAACTTTCCGGCCCTGGCGCCTTGCCGGCACCCGCCGCCGAGATCGTGCGGTTGTTGAAGCCTTCCAGCGCCTTCAGGCCCACCGCCGTGACCCCGGACGAACTGGGCGACGCATGGGACGGCGCGCGGCTGCACCTGCCCCTGTGGTCGACACTGAACGGTGACCTGTTCGGCAAGCCGGAAGCGGGGCAGGACATGACGTTCGGCTTTCCGCAGCTCGTCGCCCACGCGGCCAGGACCCGGAAGCTTTCGGCGGGCAGCATCGTCGGGTCCGGCACGGTGTCCAACCTGGACCCCGATGGCGGGCCGGGCCGACCGGTTTCGCAAGGCGGCCTGGGCTATTCCTGCATCGCCGAGATCCGCATGATCGAGACCATTCGCGACGGCAAGCCGGCGACGTCCTTCATGCGCTTCGGTGACCGGATCAGGATCGAGATGAACGATCCCGACGGCCAGTCGATCTTTGGCACCATCGACCAGAAAGTCGTGTCTGCCTGAGGTGCCGCCAGCGGGTGGACAGGGGCCGCCGTTCCGCATATTCCTGCCGACGCGGGCGATGATCCCCGACTGATGGCCAAGGGCGCGACAGCATGAAGAAGACCGCTTTCTGGACGTCCCATCCCGGTGTCGGTGGCAGTGAACCTGCCTGGCCCGGGGCGGCGGGGTCGAGTCCGCGGTTCCCGTGGGACCGATGAGCCTGTCGGTGATGCCGGGACGTTCCGGCTGGACGCCTGTCAGGGCTGGAGGCAGCAGATGGCTGACATGAATGCCGGCTTTCGCTGGTCACCGACGGGGCTGCGTCTGGTTGCGGCGGCATCCGGTCTCTGGCTGAACGTCTTCGATGGTCTGACGGCGCGGCTGCGGTCGGGCAGGATGAACAAGCCGAAGCGTGCATTGCTCAGCCTGTTGCTGGGTCTCAACCGGCGGTTCCTTGCTGCCGGTCAGACCAGGCCCATCCTGGTCTGGGGCGCCTTGCCCGATGGCACGGTCTTCGGCCATGCCTTCGCCGATCCCTACTGGTCCAAGGGCGGGCTGCGGGAGGGCAGCTACGAACCGGAAATCCTCAGCTTCCTGATCGCGGTGCGCGACATCGACTTCGATTTCATCGATTGCGGTGCCAACTATGGCTACTGGAGCGCGCTGGTCAGCGGCCCGGCGCTTGGCAGGCACAAGGCCGTCGCCATCGAGGGATCACCGGTCACGTTTCGCAACCTGGGCCGGGTCAATGCGCGCAACCAGGGGCGCTTCACGGCAATCAACAACGCGATCGCGGCCACCGATGGTGAAGAGATCGAGTTCCAGCATTCCTTTCACCACGCGGGCAGCCAGGTCCTGTCTGTCGGCGGGGATATCGGGCATACGCAGTCCGATGAAGTGGCCGTGGTGAAGACGGTTTCCATCAGCACCCTGATCGAGCGGTATTCCGCGCCGGGTCGGCCGCTGGTCATCAAGCTGGATGTGGAAGGCTTCGAGATCGAGGCGATCAAGGGTGCCACGCTGGCCCTGCAGCACGACAGCATCCTTGCCTACGAGGATCATGGCATGGACCCGGAATCCAGGGTAACGGGCTTCCTGCTGGATCAGGGCTGGACGGTCTACTGGCCGGTGCTGGATGGCGACGGTGCCCTCGTCCGGCTGGACCCGGTGACCGATGCGGAATCGCTGAAGGCGCTGACGACCAATCCCGTGCAGATATTCGGCCTGCAGGGCCTCGGTGTGATCGGCCCTTGCGCCCGCGCCGATATCGTGGTCTGGGACGGCG
>CAJYBQ010000632.1 GCA_913064755.1 uncultured Alphaproteobacteria bacterium | reverse complement strand
ACGAGAAGTGAGTATAGCTTCGTGTCCACAGACACGCCGCCGACCAGGATCTCCACTCCTTCCCTACACGCCGCTCTTCCGATCTGGGCCTCTCCCTCTACAGACTGGCTGATACCCCCCGGGTCGATGATGGTGCGAATATTGAACGGTTCGCACACTTGCCAAACGAAGCTGTCTTCGCTTGCCTGCACCAGTCCGGCGGAAAGCAGCGGCGCACGCAGGCTCGGCAAATGTCGTTGCTGACTGAACGGTCGTGGCGTCTCATCCGGTGTCAGGTCACTGAAAGCCGGACATTCCCTGGCCGCCACGGGTGAAACAGTCAGCAGGACGAGGGCAAATAGGGCGCAATTCGGTCGCGAAAGACCTGCGGCGTTTCCCAAAGCATCTCCTCCGTAACCTTGTCGACTGCGACCTGCACGCTCTGGCCGCGTGTGATCTTCCGCCCGTGTTCGACATCGCGGATGAGATAGCTGATCTTCAGCCGATGTTCCCATTCGACGATGCCCGCCTCGACCTCGAAAGCCTGCGAGAGCACTAGGGGACGATAGTATCTGACACTCAGGTCAACGACTGGCCAGAGATGCCCACCCGCAAGCATTTTCTCGTAGCCGTAGCCGATCTTCTTCAGCACAGCCGCACGCGCCTTCTCGAAAAATTGGACATAATTGCCATGCCAGACCACGTTCATAGGGTCCAGATCATGGAAATGCGGATGGTCGGTTATAGTTTCGCTGACGATTGACTTCACGTGACATTATCCTTGGACATGGTCGTCGGGCCCCGAGAGCGGACGTCCCCGGAACGGTCATGCCAGAATGCATAGAAGTTAAACCATTGCAGCGGGGTTCTGGCGACCTGCGCTTCCATGATCTCAGCAAACCGCGTTGCGTAGCTCCTGATAGCTTCTTCGCGCCGCCCCCTTGGCAGCATTACCGGGTCAGCCAACGGTTCGAAATGAACATCGAAGCCACACTTGCTCTTCGTGCAGAACATGACATGTACCGGACACTTCAGGATAGAGGCCAGGATGTAAGGGCCCTGCGGAAAAGCGGCCATTTCACCCATGAAGGGCACGTCAACAGTCCGACCCTTCTTGCTGACAGGCACACGGTCCGCGACCATCACCACCCATTCGCCGCGTTCGATGGCGCCCGCCAGCTGTATCGCGGTATCCGGCCCGACCCGGGTCACTTGGATCATGCGCACTGTGGACAGTCCCGAGAAGCGTTCGACCAGTCGATTGAACATTTCTGCATGGACCGTATGGACTAGTACATTGACCCGCCAGCGCCCGCTCACCCCCGCGATCGCACGCAGAACCTCAGGATTCCCCAGGTGCGCGGTCAAGATGAAGGCGCCGCCGGCCAGTTCTGCCTCGCGGAACGGACCAGACAGGATACCTGTTACATTCTCTGTCGATGACCGTCCTGTCCAGGCCGCGAACTTGTCGACCGCGGATTCGGCGAAACACATGAAATGGCGGAAACTGGTACTGGCTCCCGGGGGTTTCGAGAGATAGCCACGAGCCCAGGCGCGCTGCAGGAATTCCCGCGAGGCGTCCCGCGCCGTCCTGCCGGTCAAAAAGAAGAAGCCGACGACCGGGGTCAGCAGCAGCAGGCAGATCCGATGCCCCAGGACCCGGTAAATCATGGCCAAGACATAGAGACCCGAATAGGTGCCCCGTTCGCGGACATCGGACCAGTGCAACCGCGCGCGGTCCGCACGTTTCCCGCCAGAAGCCGCAAGCAGGCGGCCGGGCAACCGGGCCAGCATGCCGAAGAACAGCCGGACCTGCGTCTGGGTCAAAAGCAGGTTGTCGCGCAGCATCCTGAAGTTAGAGGAATTGTCTTCCGGATAGACAACACGAACGGGGGAGGAAACGATCGGGATACCCGCCCAGTGAGCCTTGACCAAAATCTCGATATCGAAATCCATCCAGCGACCGCGTACGTGGTAGCGAGCCACGAGGTCCAGCGAAGACCATACAGGGTAGACCCTGAAACCGCACATGGCATCCGGCATACGCAGCGAACCGGCGTTCACAGCCACCCAGAAGCGCGTCAATTTCCGTCCAAGCCTACGTCCCAAGGGAGCCGTTTCGTCGAATTGCGGGTCGCCGATGACCAGTGC
>CAJYBQ010000631.1 GCA_913064755.1 uncultured Alphaproteobacteria bacterium | reverse complement strand
CATCCCGAAGCCAGGGATCAGGGTCACGCGACCTTTGAAAAAATCGGTGAAATGCTTGTGAAAGGATCCTTTGAACCCTTTTGGCAAATCAGAAAGCGTCAGTCCCGCGACATGCATCGGTGTCTGATCAGTTTCCATATAAAGGAAGGTGGCATCGATTCCGCTAAGCTGCTTCATGTCCGGAGATTCCCTGCAAAGTTGACGCTGCGCGCCGTCTTGATCAGTTGACTAAACCCACATTTCCCAAGTAACTTGACGTTTTAGCACCTCGGATTGCCGATAATGTGTTATATTTCAGTATGTTATTCGGGCTGAAGGTGTCGGATTATGGATCACCCAGAGGGTGCACGCGAAACGGGTGATGGGCAGCTTGGTTTTGACCGCCGGGTGCGGCTGGAATTTCGAGGCACGCAGCTCAGTTCCGACGGCGGTCTTCTGGTGATGCGCGAGCTGGATAACGTGCTCGGGCTGTCTGATCTTGCATCGGGCGCGCTCAATGATAGCCGCACCGGCAAAAACACCGTCCACCGGCTCGACGGGCTGTTCCGACAATCTGTCTTCGGGCGGCTGGCGGGCTATGAAGATGTGAACGATGCCGACCGGCTCGCACTCGATCCTGTGATGCGGCAGGTCGTTGGCGGTCGGGCTGTTGATGCGCAGGCTGCTTCGACCTCGCAGATGGGACGGTTCGAGACCGAGACGCTGGCCTTGCCTGAGAACCAGGCCGCCCTGGCAGACCTGAACGGCCAATGGATCGATCGCTTCCACGACCGCAACGGGCTGAAGTATATCGTGCTGGACATGGACAGCTCGGTGAGCCCCACCCATGGCGATCAAGAGGGCGCGGCCTGGAACGGGCATTTCGACTGCACCTGCTATCACCCGAACTTCCTGTTCAACCAGTTCGGCATGCTGGAACGCTGCACCTTGCGTAATGGCAACGTCCACAGCGCTGACGGCTGGCGAGATGTTCTCGACCCGGTCATCGCACGCTATGCTGAGCGCAACATAGGGGGCCGCTTCTTCCGAGCAGACGCCGCCTATGCGATGCCTGCGATCTATGCACGGCTGGAAGAGGCGGGCTATTTCTACGCCATCCGACTGCCTGCCAACAACGTCTTGCGCGAGAGGATCGCGCATCGGCTGACGCGGCCAGTGGGACGTCCGTCGCAGACCAAGGTCAAGCGGTTCTACGAGGATTTCCAGTATCAGGCTGCGTCATGGGGCAAGGAGCGGCGCGTCGTCGCCAAGATTGAATGGCATCCGGGCGAGCTGTTCCCCCGCGTTGGCTTCATCGTCACCAACCTGCCGATGGACCCGGATTGGGTGGTGCGGTTCTACAATCAGCGCGGCACCGCGGAGCAGCACATCAAGGAGGGCAAATACGCCTTCCGCTGGACGCGCCTGTCGTGCAAGCGGTTCTGCGACAACGAGGTCCGGCTGCAACTGCACGCATTGGCCTACAATCTGGCAACATTCCTGCGCTGCATCGAACTGCCCGAGGCGATGGCAGACTGGTCGCTGACCAGCCTGCAGCTCAAGCTGATCAAGATCGGGGCCCGCGTCGTGCGCCACGCCCGCGCCATCACCTTCCAACTGGCCGAGGTGGCCGTCACCGGCCCGATGGTGCGCGACATCCTCGCCGCCATCCGCCGACTACGAGCGCCACCGTCATGCGCGTGACTGCGACCTAGGCCCAAAGTGAACGAAAGCGGCAGGACAGGTCCGTTCGCCGCACTGAAAAACTGCGCTGCCGGGCCGGGATGGTCCGGTTTTGCGGTCCAATCCACCCACATTCGAGCGCTCTGACGACCGTAGTCGAGGCTGGGAAGGCAAATCACTTAATCTGGCTGCAAGATCAGGGAAGGCTTACGTCAAGCGGCAGTCCACTTGGGGAATGTCGGTTGATGCTGAGCCGGCAGAGATGCGCAAAATAGCCCAGAGATTGCGATTTTGCCAGCGTCACCTTAATTGGCGGACAGCCAGAAATGATCCTCAGCCAGTTTGAGCAGGATCGGGTCGTTGATGATCCCGCCATCCCGATCAGTGATCAGAACGTATTTGCATTGCCCGACGGCACATTTCGACAGGTCACGGCATGTGAGATACTGGGTGGACTTCGCCGCGTCGGGGC
>CAJYBQ010000630.1 GCA_913064755.1 uncultured Alphaproteobacteria bacterium | reverse complement strand
GCACGGACCCTGCCAGGGGCGCGATCTAGCTGCCCAGGGCGACGTCCTGCGCCGCGTCGGCCATGTAGATCGATTTCTTCGGCTTCTCGAACACGCGCTGCACCATCGGGCGGAAGTCATCCAGCGTCATGGACTGGTAGGCCGGGTCGAACGCGGGCGCGTCGTAGCGTTCGCAGAAGATCGCCGTGCGCTCGAAATCCGGGTGACCGCGGAACTGCTCGCGCATGTCGCGGTCGAGGCCCAGGTGCTGGAAGAAGTAGTAGCCCTGGAAGATACCATGCTGCGCCACCATCCAGTGATTGGACTCCGACACGAACGGCTTCAGCACGGTCGCGGCCATGTCGGCGTGATTATATGAACACAGCAGGTCGCCGATGTCGTGCAGCAGCGCGGCGACGACATATTCCTCGTCCTCGCCCGCCTTGTGCGCCCGTGTCGCGGTCTGCAGGCTGTGTTCCAGCCGGTCCACCTGGAACCCGCCATAGTCACCGCCCAGCATCTCCAGGTGCGCCAGCAGGCGGTCGGCCAGCCCGGCGCTGAAGGGCTTGTATTCGGCACCGATGATCTTCCAGTCCTCGGCGGTGCTCCTGGTCATGTCGGTGAAGCGTGCGCTGTCTGCCATGCTGTCGTCCCCTGATGCTGCGGTACCGTGGCATGCGCGGTTGCGTTGACCCGGCCCTTGGCCTCCAGTATCTCCGTTGCAATGCCTTCAGGGCAAGATGGATCGAAGGGGAGAGCGGGCCATGCACGGATTGACCGAAGACCAGATCGCGTTCCAGGACGCCGCCCGCAGCTTTGCGGCGGCGGAAATGGAACCGCACGCGGCCCGGTGGGACGAGGAAAAGATCTTCCCCGAGGACACCTTGCGACAGGCGGCCGAACTCGGCTTTGCCGGCATCTACGTCGATCCGGCCCATGGTGGCTCCGGCCTCAGCCGGGTCGATGCCGCCGTGATCTTCGAGGAACTGGCGGCCGGCTGCACCTCCACGGCGGCCTATATCTCCATCCACAACATGGCCAGCTGGATGATCGACCGCTTCGGCGACGATGACGTGCGGGCGAAATTCCTGCCGAAGCTCTGTTCGATGGAATGGTTCGCCAGTTACTGCCTGACAGAAGCCGGTGCGGGTTCGGACGCTGCCAGCCTGAAGACGCGGGCCGTGCGCGACGGCGACCATTATGTCCTGAACGGTGCCAAGGCCTTCATCTCGGGCGGCGGGCGCTCCGACGTCTACGTGGTCATGGTGCGCACCGGCGAGGCGGGGCCGAAGGGTGTCACCTGCATCGCGGTGGAGAAAGGCACGCCGGGCCTCGGCTTCGGTGCGCAGGAACGCAAGATGGGCTGGAACTCCCAGCCGACCGCCATGGTCATGTTCGACGATTGCCGGGTGCCGGTGTCGAACCGGATCGGCGACGAGGGGCAGGGGTTCAGCATCGCCATGGCCGGTCTGGATGGTGGCCGCATCAACATCGGTGCCTGCTCCATCGGCGCCGCGCGGGCATCGCTGGACCGCACCATCACCTACGTGAAGGACCGCAAGCAGTTCGGGCAGGCCATCGCCGGGTTCCAGAATACCCAGTTCAAGCTGGCCGACATGGCGACGGACCTGACAGCGGCGCGTATGATGATCCATGGCGCGGCGGCCAAGCTGGACGCGGGCGCGGCGGACAAGACCCCGGCCTGCGCCATGGCCAAGCGGTTCGCGACGGACGTGGGCTTCAATGTCTGCAACGATGCGCTGCAACTGCATGGCGGTTACGGCTATCTGCGCGACCACCCGATCGAGCGTTACCTGCGCGATTGCCGGGTCCACCAGATCCTTGAAGGCACCAACGAGATCATGCGCGTGGTGATCAGCAGGCAGTTGCTGAAGGACTGACGCGAACCCGTCCAAAAATGGAGCGATCCGGCGGTGCGACGGGGACGGATGCCGTCCGCGCAAGCCTGAACCTGCCTGGCAGCCCCCGCGGTCGCGGAGCCTACATTTCCGCGAAGACCCTGGCCGCGATCTGGCCGATTTCCTCGTCCTGCTCCTTGGTTCCGCCGCTTTGACCCAGCGCGCCGAGAATGACACCGGCGGACGACTTCAGCAGGATGCCGCCCCAGACCGGCGTGTACATCGGGTCGCAGAACCAG
>CAJYBQ010000629.1 GCA_913064755.1 uncultured Alphaproteobacteria bacterium | reverse complement strand
GCGTCAGGGAACCGGTCCGGGAAAGGATTTCATGGTCTTCCTTGGTGTAGATGTCATTGGTGATGGCCGCGACGGAGAAGGACTTGATGAGTGCCTTCGACAGTTGCTCAATCAAGGCGGTCTTGCCGGACCCAACGGGGCCGCCAATGCCGACCCGCAGCGGGCCGTTCGGGGAAATCTTGTCGGTCATGATCGGAAAAGCCTCGTCCGTTGTATTTCATGCTGCATGGATGCGATATCCGCCGCCAGGCAGCAGGTCGCGATCTCGTCTATCGTGGTGGCCATGGCCTCGTCGGCCAGCCGGTTCAGATGGGGTTCCACCAGTCGCAACAGGTGCAGCCCGTCGGTCTGGCCAAGGGGGACGAGGCGCACGATGGCCGATACAAGGTTGGCCGCGAAAGCGTGCAGGTATCCCACCAGAACGGGCTGCAACGCCACCCCGTGTCCCGCCGCCGCGACACCGACCGCGACGGGATAGGCGACCGGCAGCTTCGCCGCGGTTGCCAGCAGGTCCGCCACCGCGGCGGTGGGCCAGGCCGCTGCAACGGCGGTCAGGAACGCGCGGCCCTGTGCCTCCGTCTCCAGCGCCAGTTCCGTGGTCGCCGTCAGCGCCCGTGCTTCCACCACGACATCGTGCAGCCGGGCCGGATCATCCTCGCTCACCGCCCGCCAGGCCTCTGCCAGCAGCACCGTATCGGCCTTGCCGCCACCATTTTCCAGCAGGTCCAGCACCCAGTCGCCGGCGCTTGCCCTGTCGCGGATCAGGTCACGCTCGACGGCGTTCTCCAGCCCGTGGCTGTAGGTATAGGCACCCACCGGGAACGATGGCGACAGCCAGGTCAGCAGCCTTGGCAGGTCGGCGTCAGACGGCATTGGCCATGCCCCCGTCACCGTCGTGGATATGGTCATGCTCCACGTCGTCACCGTGGTCGTGCTGCCCCTGACCATGATCATGTCCATGGGGTGCGTGGCCATGGTCGTGCCCGTGCACGGGACCATGACCGTAGGCGCCGCCTTCCGGCGTGAAGGCGGCCGACAGATGACGTGTCTCGCCCCCCAGTCCCCGCACCATTTCCTCGATCACGTGGTCGGAGCGGATTCGCAGCCGGTCCCCGTCCAGTTCCGTCGGCAGGTGGCGGTTGCCCAGGTGCCAGGCAATCCGCATCAGCGCGTCGGCATCGACGGCGGAGATCTCGGTCAACTGCTCCAGCGCCGGGACAACGGCAACGATCCGCCCGTCCGTCAGGCGCAGCCCGTCACCGTCCTTCAGGTTCGGCACCTGGGCCAGGTCGAGCACGAAGGAAAGCCCGTCACAGCCTTCCAGCTGCAACCGCCGCCGTCGCCGGTCCTCGATGTCCAGAACGACCCGGTCCACGGCAGCTGCCGTATCCCAGGTCCCGGCTTCCAGAACCTCGTGCGCACGCAAACTCATCGGAACAAACCCATCAGAACAGGAAATATCGCTGCGCCATGGGTAGCACGTCCGCCGGTTCGCAGGTCAGCAGTTCGCCGTTGGCGCGGACCTCGTAGGTCTCCGGATCGACGTCGATGTCCGGCAGGTGATCGTTCAGCACCATGGAGGCCTTGCTGATGCCGCCCCGGACGTTCTCGACCGCCACGCATTGCTTGGCAAGGCCGAGCGACGCGCCGACACCCGCATCCAGGGCCGCCCTGGAGACGAATGTCACCGATGATGCTGCCCGGGCCTGGCCGAAGCTGCCGAACATTGGCCTGTAATGCACCGGCTGCGGCGTCGGGATCGACGCATTCGGATCGCCCATCAGCGCCGAGACGATCGTGCCGCATTTCAGGATCAGGTCCGGCTTCACGCCAAAGAAGGCGGGCGGCCAGACCACCAGGTCGGCCAGCTTTCCGACCTCCACCGATCCGATGTGCGCGGACATGCCGTGGGTGATGGCGGGGTTGATCGTGTACTTGGCGATGTAGCGGCGCACCCTGTAATTGTCATTGTCGCCGGTATCCTCCGGCAGCGGCCCGCGCTGGCGCTTCATCTTGTACGCCGCCTGCCAGGTTCGGATTATGCTCTCACCCTCTCGGCCCATCGCATGGCTGTCGGAGGAGATGCTTGAGAACGCCATCCTGACGTGACGGCTGTCAGCGGCAGCCCAGCTATGTCGCCGGGGACGTGTATGCGG
>CAJYBQ010000628.1 GCA_913064755.1 uncultured Alphaproteobacteria bacterium | reverse complement strand
GTGACGCCCTCGCCACAGGTTACGTCCCGGATGGCGACGGATTTCAGGTCAGGCGTCACGCCGGGCCGCCCTGTAGATCTTGTCGATGATTTGCACCGTCTTCAGTCCCTCGAAGCCGATGGTGCCGATGGAACCCTCCGCCGTCAGCACGTTGCGGCTGTTCTCGTAGACATCCTCGTGGTGCGCCATCGATCCCTGCTAGGCACCGTACTCGTTTGCCGGGCGCCCCTGTTTCAGCTGGCTGGCGTCCATGCCCTGGATGTTCTCGTATTCGATCTCGTTCAGGTACTGGCCACCGATCTTGATCGTGCCCTTCTCGCACATCAGGGACAGCCACCCCTGCATGTTTCCTCCGAAGCTGTTGATGGTGAAGCTGACGCTGCCGATGGCCCCGCTGTAGAAGCGCAGGATCGCGACGCCCGCATCCTCGAATTCCACCGAGTCTGCGTGGCAGTAGTTGTCCATGAAGCTGGCCACGTCCTGGACATCGCCGGCAAGCCAGTAGAGCAGGTCGATGAAGTGGCTGAACTGGGTGTAGAGCGTGCCGCCATCCATGGCGAGCGAACCCTTCCAGCTGTCCGCGTAATAGGCGTCGTTGCGGTTCCAGAAGCAGTTCAGGTGCACGCTGTAGATCCGGCCCAGCGCGCCCTGGTCGAGCAGGTTCTTCAGGTGCTCGACCGGCGGGTTGTAGCGGTTCTGCTTGACGACGAAGAGGCGGCGGTTGGCCTTTTCGCCGGCCTTGATCATCTCCCCGCACTCGTGGACCGTCAGCGCCATCGGCTTCTCGCACAGGACGTGGTAGCCGGCCTCGAAGGCCTTGATCGTGTGTTCCGCATGCATGCCGTTGGGGGTGCAGATGGCGATCACGTCGCTCTTCCCCCGCATGTCCTTCAGCATGGTGTCGAAGTCGGTGAAGACCGCCGCGCCGCTTTCGGCCGCGGCGCTTTGCGCCTTCTCTTCGACGATGTCGCAAACGGCTGCCAGGCGTCCGAAATTGGGCGCATGCCCTGCATGGCGCTGGCCGATGCGGCCACAGCCGACGATGGCGAAACCGGTGCTGTTTGGGGATACCTGCTGCATGATGTTTTTCAGACTGCTGTTTCGGAATGGGATGGCATTCAGGGCGTGCCGTCGGCTGGCCCGAGATGGTTGAAAAGGCCTTCGCGCAGGACGGCCTGGCTGGGGTAGTTGACCAGCACGGCCCGGTGCGGGCCCTTGAAGACGAATTGTGCCCCCGCCGCGACGGCCGACGCGCCCGCCTCGCGGATGGCGCTCAGGAAATCCGGAATGTCGCGGGCACCGCCACTGGCAATCACCGGAACGTCCACGGCCGTGGCAACCTGTTTCACCAGGTCGAGGTCATAACCGTCGAAGGTGCCATCGCGGTCCACGGCCGTCAGCAGGATCTCGCCCGCGCCCGCCGCGACCACGCGCCTGGCCACTTCGATCACCGACCCGGCGACCTTTCTCGTACCGCATTGTGTCACCACGCGCGGCCCGCCGAACATGCCCTTCTTCACATCCAGGCTGGCCACCACGGCCTGCGCACCGTAGATGCGCCCGACCTGGCCCGGCAGGTCGGGGGTGTCGAACAGGGCGGTCTTCAGCACGACCTTTTCCACCCCGGCATCGAATGCCTGGCGGGCCTGGTCCAGCGTGCGGAAGCCGCCGCCGTCACCGGAGGGGAGGAGGCATTCGCTGGCGATGTCCCGCAGCATCGCGAAGTCCGGCCCCTTGGCCGATTTCGCGGCACCGATGTCGAGCAGGACCAGTTCGTCGACTTCCTTGTCGCTGAAGATCTTCACGGTGTTCACCGGGTCACCGACATAGGTGCGCTTGCCGAACTTGATGGTCTTGACCAGCCGTCCCTGCTCGATCAGCAGGGTGGGGATGACGCGCACGCGCTTCATTCGACCCCCGCCTTTCCCTCGGCAAAGTTCCGCAGCAAGGTCATGCCGAATCTGTGGCTCTTTTCCGGGTGGAACTGGACCCCCAGCATGTTCTGATGCGCCACCGCGGCGCAGAAGTCATAGCCTTGGTGGGCGGTGGCGGCGACATATGCCGGATCATCGCAGGCCATGTGGAACGAATGCACGAAGTAGAACCGCGGGTCTTCGTGGAACCCGTGCAGCGCCGTCCGTGACTGCTTCACGTCCAGATTGGCCCAGCCCATG
>CAJYBQ010000627.1 GCA_913064755.1 uncultured Alphaproteobacteria bacterium | reverse complement strand
CCCCCGGCGCCGAGTGGGGCCCGGTGCCGGCGAGGGCGAACGGGGCCTGCTGGCGGGCGCCCCGCGCCTTGCCAGCGTGGTTGCGCGCAGCCAGGTCACGGCCCAGAAGCTCACCGCCAGCGCATTTCGGGCCGGCGCCGACGCACTGGATCCGGCCATGCTCGCGGTCGCGCGCAATCTGCTTGGCATCATGGGCCGGCGTCTGGCCGACCAATCCGCCCGCATCGCCAGCGCATCGACGGCGCAGGTTCTGGGCGGACAGGCCACGCAGCAGCCGCCCGCGGCATTGGATATCGAAGCATTCGACTGGCGCGCCTTCGCGCCGATCCTGCCTGCATTCGCGTCCTTCGCCCCGCCGGAGATGGCGGCCGTTCTGGACGCGATGAATGCGGTCAGCCTGCCGAAGGGGGTCGCGTTCATGCCGGCCGGCGCCGCGCCCGACCGCGCCAACTTCGTCATCCGGGGCGCGGCCGCCGCCACTTACGACATCGATGGCCAGCGCCACAGCCTGAATGTGCTGGGGCCCGGCGAACTTTGCGCCGCGAGCGTTCTGATCGGACGGCAGCCAACGGATCTGACCTATGTGGCGCGCGAACCGCTGATCCTCGCCTCCATGGCGATCGACGATTTCAACGCCATGCTGCAACGGGACGACGCGCTTGGCCTGGGGCTGATCAGAACCACCGCCTGGAGCCTCTCCCGCGGCTTCGGACGCTCGAACAACCTGCTCGGCAATGCCGCGCGCCTGGCGCGCGCGACGAACTAAAGCGGCGCGCGCCGCACTACGCGCTGCAGCGATGCGACGTGCGCGTCCCCGGCCACGCCGGCGCTTCGCGTTTCTTGACCGCCAGGCGCCCGCGAGGCTAAAGGGCAGGCTGATCGGGATCGGCGGCGACCGGAAGCGGAACGCTTGTAGGCCACGCCCATCCGAACAACGCTTTCCACGGTAGAATATCGCTTCCGTGGGGCTTCCTGGCTAGAGATGGCGACACACGCCCATGCAGCGTCAAACGTTCTGACGTCGACGGATGCCGTGGCCGCGCCGACGGCGGGGCTGCACTTCACCGATGACCTGTTCGCGGCGCTGGCGGATCGCGGCATCGGCACGTCGCGTGTCACGCTGCATGTCGGGGCGGGGACATTCCTGCCGGTGAAGGTGGATGATACCCGCGACCACCAGATGCATGCGGAGGTAGGCGAGATCACGGCGGCAACGGCACGGCAGATCAACGATGCGAAGGCCGCGGGTGGGCGGATCGTGGCCGTGGGCACGACGTCACTGCGGTTGCTGGAGAGTGCGGCGGATGCGCAGGGGCGGATCCAGCCCTTCCATGGTGCCACGGATATCTTTATCACGCCCGGGTATCGCTTCCGCGCCGTGGATATCCTGATGACGAACTTTCACCTGCCCCGCTCCACCCTGTTCATGCTGGTTTCCGCCTTTTCCGGGCTGGAAAGCATGCGTGGTGCCTATGCGGCGGCCATCGCCGACGGCTACCGCTTCTATTCCTACGGCGACGCCACCCTGTTGCACCGGGTGGAGCCATGACCGCGCCCGATACCACCCCCGGCTTCCGTTTCGAGCTGCAGGCGACCGACGGCCACGCGCGCGCCGGTGTGCTGGAAACCGCGCATGGCCCGATCGAGACCCCGATCTTCATGCCGGTGGGCACGGCGGGCACGGTCAAGGCCATGACCTCGGCGGCGGTGAAGCAGACCGGGGCGTCGATCATCCTCGGCAATACCTATCACCTGATGCTGCGCCCGGGTGCCGAGCTGGTGCAGGAAATGGGCGGCTTGCACCGGTTCATGAACTGGCCGGGTCCGATCCTGACCGATTCCGGCGGGTTCCAGGTCATGTCGCTGGCGGAACTGCGCAAGCTGGACGAGAACGGCGTCACCTTCCGCAGCCACATCGACGGTGCCCAGGTGCGGCTGACCCCGGAAAGCTCCACGCTGATCCAGGACCAGCTGGATGCCACGATCACCATGGCGTTCGACGAATGCACGCCCTGGCCGGCGACGGAGGCCCAGGCACGCGAATCGATGGAACTGTCGATGCGCTGGGCCGCACGCTGCCGCCACGCCTTTCGTGCCAGTCCCGGCTATGGCCAGTTCTGCTTCGTGCAGGCCGGCCGGTTCCAGGCGCTGCGAGCCGCCTCCGTCTCCGCGCCTACCGACACAGG
>CAJYBQ010000626.1 GCA_913064755.1 uncultured Alphaproteobacteria bacterium | reverse complement strand
AACAGGCCGTTGACGCTGTCGGTCAGGATGTTCCTCAGTTCGCTCATCGCAGGCCAAGCCCCCGTGCAATAATGCCGCGCAGGATCTCGCGGGTGCCGCCACGCAGGCTGAAAGACGGTGCCTCCATGGCCAGAAACGCCAGCACCTGCTGGAAGTCACTGCCGTCCATCAGGGTCGGTTCCTCATCGACCAGGCGCGCCGCGATATCGGGTATGGACTGTTCGAACACGCCGCCCACATCCTTCACCACGCTGGCTTCCAGCGACGGGTTCTCGCCCCGTTGCAGCTTGCCCGCCACCGACAGCGACATGCGCCGCAGGGTCATGGCATGGGCGGTCAGACGCCCCACTGCCTCCACCATCGCCGGGTCCCGGCTCTGCGCGGCTACCCCCATCAGTTCATGCACAAGCTGGATGCAGCTCAGGTACCGCTCCGGCCCGCTCCGCTCGAACGCCAGTTCGGCGACCACCTGGTTCCAGCCCCCGCCCGGCTTGCCCACCAGGCGATCGTCCGGAACGAAGACATCTTCGAAGACGCACTGGTTGAAATGGTGGTTGCCCGCCAGGTTGATGATCGGGCTGACCGTCAGGCCGGGCGTCTTCATGTCGACGATGAACTGGCTCAGGCCACCATGCTTGTCCTCCGCGTCCGTGCGGAACAGGGCAATCATGTAGTGGGCCAAGTGCGCGCTGGAGGTCCAGACCTTGGTGCCATTGACCTTCCAGCCGCCATCGACCTTTTCCGCCTTGGTGCGGGTCGCGGCCAGGTCGGACCCCGAATCGGGCTCCGACATGCCGATGCAGAAGCAGGCATTGCCACTGATGATCTGCGGCAGGAAGAATTCGCGCTGTTCCTCGGTACCGAAGCGCAGCAGCAACGGCCCGCTCTGCCGGTCGGCAACCCAATGGGCCTGAACCGGGGCGCCCGCGGCCAGCATCTCCTCCATCACCACGTAGCGTTCGAAGAATGTCCGCCCGCCGCCACCGTACTGTTCCGGCCAGGTCATGCCGAGCCAGCCCTGCGCGCCCACCTTGCGGCTGAACTCCTGATCGTGGCCCATCCAGTTCCAGGCCCGGTCGACGGGACGCTTGTCCTTCAGTGCATCATCCAGAAACGCGCGCACCTGCGGGCGCAGCGCCTCTGCCTCCGGCGGCAGGGCAGCCGGTTCGAAATTGAAGAAACCCATGATTTCGCTCCCCGAAATATCTCTGCCGAACCTATCAGCCTCTGATCTACGGTCAAATGCCCGCAATGGATGACAGGCATGCCGCACCTTGCACCGTCCGGCCTAAATCCATAGCGTCCGCAGAAAGCCGCTTTGGTCAGGGCCGGTACCTGGCGCGGCGATGGATTTTTCGGGGGAGCGGGCAGGATGGCAACCAATCACAGGACAGGCGGGCAATTGCTGGTCGACAGCCTGGCAAACCAGGGGGCCGACCTGGCCTTCTGCGTCCCGGGGGAGAGTTACCTGGCCGCCCTGGACGCGCTTTACGACCAGCCATCCATCCGGCTGATCACCTGCCGCCAGGAAGGCGGCGCGGCGATGATGGCGGAAGCCTATGCCAAGCTGACAGGTCGCCCCGGCATCTGCTTCGTCACCCGTGGCCCCGGCGCCACCAATGCCTCCCCCGGCCTGCACATCGCCTTCCAGGACTCCTCGCCGGTGATCCTGTTCATTGGCCAGGTCGCCCGCGACCAGGTGGACCGGGAGGCGTTTCAGGAGATCGACTATCGCCGCCTGTTCGGTCAGCTGACGAAATGGACCGCGCAGATCGAGGAAACCGCCCGCGTGCCGGAATACGTCAGCCGCGCGTTTCATACCGCCACCGCCGGACGCCCGGGTCCCGTGGCACTGGCGCTGCCCGAAGACATGCTGCGTGATGCGGCGGAGGCGGTGATCGGCACCCCCTGGCGGTCGCCGGAGATCGCGCCGACGCCGGAGGACATGGATCGTTTCAGGGACATGCTGGCGGGGTCGGAACGCCCGGTGATGATCGTCGGCGGGTCACGCTGGTCGCAGGACACGGCGGACCGGCTGGCCGCATTCTGCGCCGCCAACGACATGCCCGTCTGCACGTCCTTCCGCTGCCAGGACTTCATCGACAATACCGCCCCGGCCTACATGGGTGTTTCCGGCATCGGGCCGGACCCGGAACGGGTCAAGCGGCTGACCGGGGCAGACCTGGGGGGCTGCGGCG
>CAJYBQ010000625.1 GCA_913064755.1 uncultured Alphaproteobacteria bacterium | reverse complement strand
CTGAAGGCGAAGTACGAGGTGCATCACGGCGTGCGCATCTCCGACAATGCCATCGTTTCCGCGGCGACCCTGTCGAACCGCTACATCACCGACCGTTTCCTGCCCGACAAGGCCATCGACCTGGTGGACGAGGCGGCGAGCCGGGTGCGCATGCAGGTGGATTCGAAGCCGGAGGAACTGGAACTGATCGACCGGCGTGCGATCCAGCTGAAGATCGAGCGCGAGGCCCTGACCAGGGAAGAGGACCAGGCGTCCCGCGACCGGTTGCAGAAGCTGGAAACCGAGCTGGCCGACCTGGAGGAACAGAGCCGGGCGCAGACAGCGCGCTGGCAGGCCGCCAAGGACAAGCTGGGCGAGGCGCAGTCGGTCAAGGAAGAGCTGGATCGTGCCCGCAACGATGTGGAAGACGCCAAGCGTCGCGGTGACCTGGCCCGTGCCGGTGAACTGACCTACGGGCTGATCCCGGACCTGGAGCGGAAACTGGCCGATGCGGAAGGCAAGTGTGCCCCCGCCGGTGTGCGCGAATCCGTGACCGAGGAGGATATCGCGATCATCGTCAGCCGCTGGACCGGTGTTCCGGTCGAGAAGATGCTGGCCGGCGAACGCGAGAAGCTGTTGCAGATGGAGGCGAAGATCGGGGAGCGCGTGGTCGGCCAGAAGGAGGCCATCACGGCCGTCGCCCACGCCGTCCGCCGGTCGCGTGCCGGATTGCAGGACCCGAACCGGCCCATCGGCTCGTTCCTGTTCCTCGGCCCCACCGGTGTCGGCAAGACGGAACTCACCAAGGCACTGGCGGAGTTCATGTTCGACGACGACCAGGCAATGGTCCGCATCGACATGTCCGAGTACATGGAAAAGCATGCGGTCGCCCGCATGATCGGTGCCCCGCCGGGCTATGTCGGGTATGACGAGGGCGGTGCGCTGACGGAGGCTGTCCGCCGCCGGCCGTACCAGGTGATCCTGTTCGACGAGGTCGAGAAGGCGCATCCGGATGTCTTCAACGTGCTGCTGCAGGTGCTGGACGACGGACGCCTGACGGACGGTCAGGGCCGGACCGTCGACTTCCGCAACACGCTGATCATCATGACGTCGAACCTGGGCAGCGAGCATCTTGCCGCCCTGGCACCCGATGATGATACGGCGCTGGCCGAGGCGCAGGTGATGAAATCGGTACGGGATCATTTCCGTCCGGAATTCGTCAACCGGCTGGACGAGATCATCCTGTTCCACAAGCTGGCCCGCACCGACATGGGCGGTATCGTCGATATCCAGTTGCGTCATCTGCGGAAGCTGCTGGCGGAACGGAAGATCGAGCTCGAACTGGATGCGGAGGCCCACGACTGGCTGGCGGATGCCGGCTACGACCCGGCCTATGGCGCCCGGCCGCTGAAGCGGGTCATCCAGCGGGAACTGCAGAACGCGCTGGCCGAGCGCATCCTGGCCGGAGAGGTCGCTGACGGCACTACCGTGCATGTCGGCGTCGGGCCGGACGGGCTGGTGTTCGGCGAAGCGAAGGCCGAACAGGCGGCCTGATCCGGAGACCTGTCGACGCGCCCCTGCCACGGCCTTCCCCTTTGACGGGGGAGGTCGGGGCGGGGGCGTCTCCGTATCACCGAAGCGGTCGTGGTGGTCCCGGCATCCAGTCCGCCGTCACCTGTCTGCGATCAGCCGCAGGCCCCCGGTCCATCGCCCTGCGGCCAGGCGGGAAAACGGACCGGCACATGCCATCCATCGGTTGAAGCGCCCTATTGCGCCAGCGGCAAGGTCAGGGTGAAGCAACTGCCACTGTCGGAGGTTTCCGTCAGGGCCAGCTGCCCGCCGTGACGCCGGGCGATCTCGGCGCTGATCGCCAGTCCCAGCCCGGTGCCCGACCGTCCCTTGGCGATCTGTCGCCAGCCCCGGGAGAACTTGGTGAACAACTGGTCATGTTCGACATCCCCGGCACCGGGACCGTTGTCGCGGACATGCACCAGCCAGCGCCCCTGCTGCACCTCGCAGGTGACACGCACCCAGGGATCCGCCGAATCATTGTACTTGATGGCGTTGGAAATCAGGTTGATCAGGATCTGGCTCAACCGGTCACGGTTGCCGTTGATCGCCGGGGCATCGGCCGGGGAGGCAACTTCCGCAGGCGCGAAGCTGATGACCACGCCGGTCTCCGTCGCCAGTCCCTCGCAGGCCGCGATGGCGTTGGTGACGGCCGTTTCCGGGTTGAGGCGTT
>CAJYBQ010000624.1 GCA_913064755.1 uncultured Alphaproteobacteria bacterium | reverse complement strand
GGTGTTCGGTGAAGGCGATGCCGCTGTCCCGCAGCAATTCTCGGGTGACGTCCAGATCGCGCACGGCAAAGCCGATTGTCGCGACACAGGGGATGGCTGGCGTGGTGCCGCCCGGCGTCCATTTCGCCAACGCGGCGGCGTTCATGACATAGAACGTGCCGCGCGGCAACGTGAACCGCGCAACGCCGGGCATGACTGCCTTCCATTCCAGGTCCAGCAGCCGGGCCAGGCTGCGACCAAAACCGCTGGCATCAAGCACCAGCCGTGCCGAGATCGTATGAGCCGCGCCTGTCTCGTCGACTATCGCAAGTTTCGAATTGGCGTTCTCCGCAGGCACGAAACTGGTCACACGTGTCCCGAAGTGAACCCCCGCACCCGCCGCACCCGCCCCCGCCGCTAGAACCTGATCGAAATCAGCTCTTGTGACTTCAAACGTCGATGACCACCCGGTGGCCGATTTCTCACCGAACTCGAGAGACTGGCTCATGTCCCCCTGCTGGAATGCAGCCCCGTCCTTCAACTGGAAACCGGCGGCCTCGACGCGGGCCAGCAGGCCCGCTTCATCGAGGAACTGCATCGACTGGGGCAGCAGACTCTCGCCAATCGAGAAACGCGGGAAGCGCGACTGCTCGAACACCGCTACCCGCCATCCTTTGCGGGCGAGACTTGCCGCCGCAACTGATCCGGCCGGGCCCGCGCCAATGATCGCAACGTCAGCTTCTGAGTACATTGTCCGTCGCCGCCCCCTGATTGGAAATTGGCAGAAGAAAGGAAAACACCATGCTGCCAATAACGCCGATTGCTATCGTGATGCCAAAGGATTGCACCGGCAACGTGTCGCTGAAACCGAGCATGCCCATGGCAACACAGGTCGACAGGGCAGCGATCACCACGGCAACACCTGTCCAGCCCGTCCGGTCCTGTCTCATCTCCCACTGGAACACCGAGAAATCAATGCCGGTACCTAGGACGATGAACAAAGCGAGCACAGAGAACAACGTGATCGGGATGCCCAGCAGTGCCTGCATGGAAAGCGCGAGCACGCAGCCCGCCACCGGTGGCAGGATCAGCAACAATGCCCGCGCCCGACGGTAAACCAGCAAGAGAAACAGGGCCGCGAAGACCGCGGAAGCGGCAAATGTCTGCAGAGCGGTCCGGCGATAGTCTCGCAGCGCCGTGCTATAGGTCGCAACCGGATCGATCAGACGGGAACCGTCCCCGGTGCCCGGATCGACAGAGGATCTGCTCGCCAGCAAGGGCGCCATCAAGAACGTGCGTCCCTGCCGCTGGAACTCCAGCGCGGCAAGCCATGCCGGTTGCATCGCCGGACCATTCGCGGACGGAAGGGTGGGGGCATCAGACCGGCTGAACCCCAATTGAGCCCTCATCGACAGAAGATGGGGACCAAGCAGGTAGCTGGCATAGGCTTCGCGCACGTGGGCTCGTCGGACCGTCGACGGATCGAAACGGCTCAACGCGACAAACTCCGCTGAAGGCACGCTGATCCTGGCCAGAAATTCTTCCTCTTGGCCCAGGGCTGCCTGACGATCGTCCCCTGACGAGAGCAGAAAACCTGTTGCTAATTGCCCAGCGGCCACCGGCAGGAGGGCCTCCCGGTCCGCAACAAGATCCGCGGCCGGAACCTGGAACCTTCTCAGGTCGTCGACGAAAGTCGCCGACAGGAAGCCCGGTATTGCCACCAGAACCACCAATCCGACCGCCGTGCCGAAGACAAGCCATCGGCGCGGCAGATGCATGACCGTTCGTGCCAGGCGCACCAGCGGCAAACGACCGGTTTCCCTGGCGACACCAAGACGATCCAGCCGTGGCAGCACGGCGATGGCGAACAGCCAGGCCAGGAACAGGCCGCCTATTGCAAACACGCCGATCTGGCGAAAGACATCGATATCAAAAAGCAAAAGGGCGGCAAAACCGGCCGCCGAGGTCAGCATGATTATCGTCAGTGCACGGCGCAGACCATTGCCGACAGCGGGCTCCGTCCCGCCCCCGGATGTCAGATGCGCTCGTCGCGCTGCCAGGCTGTGCACGGCGTAATCGGCCGAGATACCGGTCAGTGCCGACCCGAACACAGAGACCGAAAAATGCACCTGCCCGAAGATGACAAAGCAAAGGCTGCTGCCCCCCAGAGCGCCGGCGGTGACGGTCGACAGCGCCAGTCCCGCCTGGGCCGGGTTCCTGAAGGCCAGCACATAGAGCAGAAGGATCAGCAGAACACTGG
>CAJYBQ010000623.1 GCA_913064755.1 uncultured Alphaproteobacteria bacterium | reverse complement strand
TTGCCCGCCTCCTTGGCGGTCAGGGCCGCGACCAGGATATAGTCGGATTCCAGGCGGCGTCCGAAACCGCCACCCAGATGGTACTGGTGCACCACCACCTGGCTCGGGTCGAGCTGCAGTGCTGCCGGAACCAGGCCAACCGCAAGGGTCTGGAACTGGTTGCCGGTGTGGATGTGATAGACGTCGTCCTTCACTTCCACGACCGCGTTCATCGGCTCCAGCGGCGCATGAATGTTCAGCTGCGTCGTATAGACAGCCTCATGCTTCGTCTTGGCACCCGCGATGGCCTTGGCCGAGTCGCCGTCCTTCACGAACAACTGGGCACCGGTGCCGGATTCCTGCAGTCTTGCCGCGTCCGCCATGATGTCGGCACTGGAAACCTTGGCGTTCGGACCCAGGTCATAGTCGACCTTCAGCGCGTCGCGCGCCTTGATCGCCTGCGGATAGGAATCCGCCAGGACCGAGATCCAGCCCGTCGTGGTGCCGGTGACATCGTTGATGACCACGTGCCCCTGGTAACCGGCGACCTGCCTGGCCGCGGTTTCATCGACCGACTTCACCTTGGCGCCATAGCGTACCGGCGGCACCTTCGGCGTGGCGTAGACCATGCCGTCGACGAAGACGTCGAGACCGAAGGTCGCCGTGCCGTCGGTCTTGCCCGGAATGTCGAGCGCGGGCATCGGCTTGCCGACATAGCGACGTGTCGCCGGGTCCTTCAGCGTGATGCCCTTCAGTTCGTCCTCCGAGAAGGCGCGGGCCGTGGCACCGGCCTTGACCAGGTCGCCGTAGGAAATCTTCCGACCGGACTTGGCATGATGCACCATGCCCTGCTCGGCCCGCAGTTCGGACAGGGCAACGCCCCAGTGCTTCACGGCGGCTTCCATCAGGGCAATGCGCCCGGCCGCGCCTGCGCGCGACATCTGGTCGAAGGTCCAGTTGACCGACCAGGAACAACCGGTGACGAACAGGCCGTATTCCGGCGCGGTCGAGACATAGGCGATGGAGACATCTTCCCAGCGGACCTCCAGTTCCTCGGCCAGGGCCTGGGAAAGCGGGGTGCCGACGTGCTGGCCCATTTCCGCCTTGGTGATGTTGACGATGACCTTGCCGGCCTCGTCCATGGTGAACCAGATGTTGGGGGCAAAGCTGCCCGCGGCTTTCGCCTCTGCCAGGCCACCGACGGCGGGCAGCAGCCCGTAGCCCATGGTCAGGGTGCCAACGGCGAGGGTGCCGACCATGAAGCCACGGCGGGTAACGTCTACCGCGCCCTTGCCTTCGGTCCGGCCGATCTTTTCAATTCTTGTCATGATCTGCCTCCTCAGCCTTTCTGCATGTCGGTGGCTGCGCGTGCGACGGCAGCCTTGATGCGCTTGTAGGCCATGCAGCGACAGAGGTTCCCGGTCATGGCATCGACGATCTCGTCACCGGACGGGCTCGGATTGTCCTTCAGGAAGGCCGCGGCCTGCATGATCTGGCCGGACTGGCAGTAACCGCACTGCGGTACCTGTTCGGCAACCCATGCCTTCTGCACCGGGTGATCCCCACCGAGACCTTCGATGGTCGTGATGTCGGTGCCTTCGGCCGCATCGACCGGCGTGATGCAGGTGCGGGTCGCCACCCCGTCGATATGCACGGTACAGGCGCCGCAAAGGCCCTTGCCGCAACCGAACTTGGTGCCGGTCATTCGCAAATGTTCGCGAATTACCCACAAAAGTGGTGTATCCGACGGGACATCGACCGTCTTGGTCGCCCCGTTGATTTTGAGGGTCGCCATGTATCCTCCCAATATGTTTCAACGCCATCTTGCGTGGCGATTCTTGTCGTCTTGCAACGATGAGGTTTGCTTGACGTTGCCACCCTTGGCACCATTCAATTCCCCCAGGTACTGAAATAGTGAGCGGAGTGCGTCACCCTGTCAAACCTTGTTCCCGCGATGATGGCGGCACTGTTCCTGTGTTCCGGCTGGTCCGGCGCCCCACTGGCCCAGGCCTGTGACAGCGGGGTTGTCGGCTATGACGTCGTGGCGGATGGTGTCGGGATACCGCTCTGCGGTGGCGCCGGCAACGCTGCGCGCGGTCGCGAGATCGTCGCCGGACGACAGGGAAACTGCCTCGCCTGTCACACGGCCCCGATACCCGAGCAGGCGTTTCACGGTGATATCGGCCCACCGCTGCATGGTGTCGGGCTGCGGCGCACCGAGGCCACGCTGCGGTTGCAGGTGATCGATGCGGCCCATTTCAAC
>CAJYBQ010000622.1 GCA_913064755.1 uncultured Alphaproteobacteria bacterium | reverse complement strand
AGCCTCGCTCAGAGCGGCGGGATTGGTCGCCGCAATATGCATCGCAACCTGCTTGCCAAAGGCTTCGTCGCCACCGGTCATTGCGACCAGAACGCCGATTTTGCCCATGCCAGCGGTCGCTGCATTATGCACATAGGCAACAACCGAACCGCCCGAAATCGATGCCATGCGGCGAACGCTCATGTTTTCGCCAATGGTGGCGATGGCATCCGTGACCGTCTGGATCTTCGCAGCGGCATCATCCGGAATCTCGATCCCGAATTCCTCTTCGAAGGCCATGACCAGCTCAACCGTGTCGAGGCTGTCTGCGCCCAGATCGTCGATGAAGTGTGCGTTCTCCTTCACCTTGTCTTCTTCAACACCCAGGTGTTCGATGACAATCTTCTTCACGCGGTCTGCTGTATCGCTCATGTCCAGTTTCCTTTGTCCCTGAAGGCTCAATCAGTAATTTTGGTGCCGCCGCCCGAAGCACAAGGCCCGGGCAATGGCGTTCGACTGTCTTAACTCGGCACTTCGACCCGTGAGGTCAAGGCGAAACGGGCGCGTCCTAACACACTTCATTTGGCAGGGAAAGCCAGCGAAACCACCCGAAGTTCGCCGATTTCCGCAATCAGATCATGGCCATCCCACCGTTGATGTGCAGTGTCTGGCCCGTCACGTATGCTGCCTCGTCAGAGGCCAGATAAACCACCCCGGCGGCAATGTCATCCCCAACACCCATACGACCGGCCGGGATTGACTGAAGCAGGGCGGTTTTCTGGTCCTCGCCGAGCGCGTCCGTCATGGCCGTTTCGATGAAACCCGGTGCCAGGCAATTGACCGTGATGCCGCGACTGGCCACTTCCTGGGCCAGTGACTTGCTCCAGCCAACGGTGCCCGCCTTGGACGCCGCGTAATTCGCCTGGCCGCCATTTCCCGTGGTGCCGACGATGGAGGTGATCGAGATGATGCGCCCGTGGCGGCGTTTCATCATGCCGCGCATCAGCGCCTTGGCAAGCTGGAAACCGGCGGTCAGGTTGACGTTGATCACCGCGTCCCAGTCCTCGTCCTTCAGCCGCATGGCAAGGTTGTCGCGGGTGATTCCCGCGTTGTTGACCAGGATATCTACGCTGCCCATGGCGGCTTCGGCGGCCTTGGCAAGCGCCGCGGGACCGCCCGCCTCCCCCAGGTTCGCGACCAGGACATGCGCCCGGTCCCCCAATGATGCCTGTAACTCGCCCAGCACCGCCTCGCGCGTGCCGTGCAGCCCGACCGTGGCGCCGGCGGCGGAGAGCGTTTGCGCGATGGAACGACCGATGCCTCCCGATGCGCCTGTCTCCAGCGCCGTCTTTCCCGTCAGATCAAACATGGTCCTGCAAGTCTCCCTTGGTCCGGTATCGCGTCAGGATGCGTTTCGGCATCGGTCCGTGACAAGCCTCAGATCGCGCCCAGAAATGCCTCTATGTCGTCGGGCGAATTGATCGCCTTTGCAGAAACCGCGCGGTCGATGCGGCGGGTCATCGTCGCCAGCACCTTGCCCGCACCGATCTCGGCCAGTTCCGTGACGTCATTGTCGCGCATGAAAAGCACCGATTCGCGCCAGCGCACCATGGACGTCACCTGCTGCACCAGCAGCGCGCGGATGCGTTCCGGGTCATCCACCGCCGACGCGGTCACATTGGCCACCAGCGGCACCTTCGGCGCCACGATGCGCACGTCGCCCAGGGCTTCCGCCATCTCGTCGGCCGCGGGCTGCATCAGCGGACAGTGGAACGGCGCGGAGACCTGAAGGCGCATGGATTTCTTCGCCCCCTTCTCCTTCGCGATGTCCACGGCGCGGTCGATGGCCCCGGCAGAACCGGAAATCACCACCTGCCCGTCGGCATTGTCGTTGGCGGCACGACAGATCTCGCCCTGCGCCGCGGCCTCCGCAACCTCGGCGGCATCCTGCAGGCTCAACCCCAGGATCGCGGCCATGGCGCCCTCGCCCACCGGCACGGCCCGCTGCATCGCCAGCCCGCGCCGCTTCAGCAGCCGCGCCGTATCCGCAAGCTCGATCGCACCTGCCGCTGCCAGTGCCGAGTATTCACCCAGGGAATGACCCGCGACATACCTGGCATTGGCGGCGAGGTCGAAGCCGCCTTCCTGCTCCAGCACCCGCATGACGGCCATGGATACGGCCATCAGGGCGGGCTGTGCATTCTCCGTCAGGACCAGGTCGCCCTCCGGACCTTCCTTCATCAGGCGGAACAGCGGCTGCGCCAGG
>CAJYBQ010000621.1 GCA_913064755.1 uncultured Alphaproteobacteria bacterium | reverse complement strand
GGTGGTTTCGTGACGATCTCTACTACCTGCTGACCAATTCACTGATCGTCCTGCCGCCGGTTCGGCAGCGCGAGAAGCCGGATGTGCTTGCGGACGTTCTTGCCAGTGACCTGGCCGGCGGCGCGGTGGATATATCGCCGGACGCCATGGCGCTCATCGCGGATCATGACTGGCCTGGAAACGTCCGGCAATTGCGCAGCGTCCTGCGGCAGGCCCTGATGCTGGGGGATGGTCGCCGACTGTCGCTGGACGATCTGCGGGCCACCTCTGCCTTTGCCGCATCGTCGGGACAGGGACCTGCCGCGGATCGTCCTGCCTTCGCTGCTCCGCCGCTGCAGGGCAGTGAACGGGCCGACCTGATCAATGCGCTGATGGCCGCGCGCTGGAATGTATCGAAGGCGGCAAGGAACCTCGGAATCGGTCGCGCGACCATCCACAGGAAGATGAAACTGCACGATATTTCCCGTCCGACACGGGGTTGATGCCCGCGCTGCGTGAAGAACTGCTGAATGCTCCACAAACTGTATCGACAATATCATGAATGAGACAGTTTGATACAGTCTGAGACAGTATTCATGCATGGTCGATGCTGTCGGCGCATCATGCGTTGACGGTTCTTTACTGACATCTGACAATTTTTCCACTGATCGATGCTGACGCGACCGTGTTTCATCGGTCAATGGCCAGAACTGCCAAGAAGGCGGCGCCAACCCAGTGGAGGAAACCCATGCCAGACATGCTTGACGTGAAGAAGCTCGGACTTGCGGAGGAACTGGAGTCCGATTCCCCTATCCCTACCCAGATGATCTCGAACGGTGAATTCACACCGCATCCGCAGACCAGGCAGCAGAAACAGGTCGAAGAGCGGATCAAGGAACTTGCCGAGTTGCACGGCCGGAAGCAGGGCCTGGATCGTCGCAGCTTCCTGCGCACTTCCGCCGGGATGGCGGCGGCATTCGTTGCCATGAACCAGGTGTTCGGTTCGGTCTTCATGGCCTCGGAAGCCGAGGCGGCTGACAGTGACATGTCGGACGAACGAGCCAGGAGCCTGGCGGGACAGTTCATCTTCGACGATCAGACCCACATGGTTCACGACGGTTTCACGCAGGAAGGCCTGCTCGGTCTCGGCCTGTTCGCGGCGGAGAACTGGAACCCGGCACTGCAGGACGAAGAACTGACGCTGGCCTACTACAAGTTCGACAACTACATGCGCCAGATCTTCGTCAATTCGGACACCAAGATCGCCCTGCTGTCCGGTGCACCCTTCGATGACCCGGCGTGGACGTTCATGTCGAACGACGCGATCGTGGACACTGTGGAGATGGTCAACAAGCTGGCCGGAACCCGCCGCATGCTGGGCCACCATGTCATCACCCCGGGCCAGGCGGGCTGGATGGAGCAGGTTGACCGGGCCATCGAGGCCGGCGCGCGGATGGACGCGTGGAAGGCCTATACGATCGGCGATCCGCTGTCGGCGAGCACGGAATTCCCGTATCGCCTGGATGACGAGGAACTGATGTATCCCTTCTACGAGAAGGCCCTGAAGGCCGGGAAGAGGAACATCGCGATCCACAAGGGCCTGATGCCCGCGGACTACAAGACATCCTGGGCCGGCAAGTGGCAGTACAACACGGTCTGGGACGTGGCAAAGGTGGCCAGGGACTGGCCGGAGATGAACTTCATCATCTACCACTCCGGCATGCGGCCGTTCCTCGAGGATCCCACCGAGGTGCTTGCCGAGTTCGAGGCGACAGGCGAACTGCAGTGGGCCAGCGATCTGGCGCGCATCCCGGCAGAGCAGGGCGTGTCCAATGTCTACGCCGAACTGGGTACCACCTTCGCCAACTCCTGTGTCACGCATCCGCGTCTTGCCGCGGCGGTGCTTGGCACGCTGATCAAGGGCATGGGGACGGACCACATTGTCTGGGGTACCGATTCGGTCTTCTACGGCTCGCCGCAGTGGCAGATCGAGGCCATGCGCCGGATCGAGATTCCGGAGGACATGCAGGCGAAGCACGGCTTCGCGCCGCTTGGTGCCGCCAACGGTCTGACCAAGAATGCGATCTTCGGCTACAATTCCGCACGGTTGTTCAACATCGATCTCCATGCCGAGGTCGAGCAGATGAAGACCGACGGGATCCAGAAGCTGAAGACCGACTTCGCCCTGCTGGACGGCATTCGCGACAATGTCCGCTACGGCTACGTCTCGCCGACCTGACCGGCGGTCATGACAAGGTCAGGGCCGG
>CAJYBQ010000620.1 GCA_913064755.1 uncultured Alphaproteobacteria bacterium | reverse complement strand
ACATCGGGCTGTTCGGCAATGTGGTTCGACAGGATCCTTATCCCCTCGTCCACCAGGTCGGCCGTCAGGTGGTAGCCATCGGCGTGGGTGCCCGGCGGGTCGATGTGGGAATTGTCGCGCACCAGTTCCGGCGCGTACTGATCGGTCTCCGCATCCATGAAGCCGTAGAACCGGTCGAAGCCACGCCCCAGCGGCCAGCCATCGAACGGGCCGGTCGAGCCGGTCTCGGTCAGGGGCGTGACATGCCATTTGCCCAGCATGTAATTGCGGTAGCCATGCGGACGCAGCATCTCGGCGATCGTGCCTGCATGCCGCGATATCTTGCCGGTATAGCCGGGATAGCCGCTGTCGAAGTTCGCCAGGCTGCCGACACCGACGGAGTGATGGTTGCGCCCGGTCAGCAGCGCCGCCCGCGTGGTCGAGCACATGGCGGTGGTATGAAACCCGGAATAACGCAGCCCCCTTGCGGCCAGTGCATCGATCGTCGGGGTGCGGATCGTGGAGCCGTAGCAGCCGAAATCGGAGAACCCGACATCGTCGAACAGAACCATCAGGATGTTCGGCGCGCCCTTCGGCGGCGAGACCTTGCCGGGCCACCAGGGCCGGGAATCCGAGATCGTGCGTCCGATCCTGCCCGGAAACGCGGCGCCCGCCTTGCTGTTGCCTTCTGTCATCTTCGTCCTCCCCAGCCGTTTCCGGACATAGTTAACCGGAATCAGCCGCTGCCGACAGTGCCTGGTCGAGCGCGGCGACGCCCCGGCAAGGCCCGATGCCGGGTGCCGGCGACAGGAACGGCCACACAAAAACTCGTCACGGCCTGTCCGCATGCCGTATACCTTCCCGGCGGCAAGTTCTGGGGAGAGCCACATGAATATCGAGACACTGGCCGGTGTACGCGTCGTGGAAATGAGCCACATGATCATGGGCCCGTCCTGCGGCATGTTCCTGGCCATGTTCGGCGCGGACGTGATCAAGATCGAGCCACCGGAGGGCGACCGGACACGGGCGCTGACAGGCATGGGCACGGGGTTCTTCCCGGTCTTCAACCGGGGCAAGCGATCCGTCCGGCTGGACCTGAACACCGATGCCGGGATGCAGGCGCTGCACGCCCTGCTGGCCGACGCGGACGTGTTCATCGAGAACTTCCGCGACGGCTCCCTGGAAAAGCGCGGGCTGGATGCCGCGACCCTGCGCAAGCGGTATCCGCGCCTGATCGCGGCTCCGCACAAGGGGTTCCTGCACGGCCCCTACAAGGACCGGACGGCGCTGGACGAGGTCGTGCAGATGATGACCGGACTTGCCTACATGACCGGCCCGACGGGGCGGCCCCTGCGGGTCGGGTCCTCCGCCAACGACATCATGGCGGGCATGTTCGGCACCATGGGGATCATGGCCGCGCTGATGGATCGCGACAAGTCGGGCGAAGGGCGCGAGGTACGCGTCGGCCTGTTCGGGAACTGCCTGCTGGTGGTGGCACAGCACATGGTCCAGTTCGATCTGCTGGGGACCGAGGCCCCGCCGATGCCGGAGCGGGATTTCTCGTGGCCGGTCTACGACATCTTCGAGACGGAGGACGGCCACCAGTTGTTTGTCGGCGCGGTGACCCTGGGGCATTGGGATTCGCTGTGCGAACTGCTGGGCCTGCATGACCTGATCGGGCGCGACGACCTGAAATCCAAGATGGACCAGATCGACGCCCGGTCCTGGACGATACCGCTGATCGCCACCGCGTTGAAGGCGCACAAGCTGGCCGACCTGGAGGCGGCGTTCCTGCCCCTCGGCATTCCCTACGCACCCATCGCCCGACCGGCGCAGATGTATGACGACCGGCATGTGAACCGCCCCGGCGGTCTGCTGGAATCCAGCTATGACGGCAAGAGCTTCCGCGCACCGGGGCTGCCGCTGGACATCGACGGGCAGCCCGCAGAGTTCGACGCGAAGGTCCCGAAGATCGGCGAACATACCGAAGAGGTGCTGCGCGCCGCAGGCCTGGATGGTTCGACAATCGCCGCCGCGTCTGGCAAATAGATCGGAAGAGAACACGTCTGAACTCCAGTCACATTCCTTTATCTCGTATGCCGTCTTCTGCTTGAAACAAAAAAAGAAGCACCGGCTACCTGCGTGCCAGCACCCGCGGCAACACGGAGGGTGCAAGAGTTAATCGGAATCACATGGCGTAAAGCGCGCGTAGGCGGTTTGGTAAGCTGGATGTGAACGCCAAGAGCTCAAATTGGGAATTGAATCAGAA
>CAJYBQ010000619.1 GCA_913064755.1 uncultured Alphaproteobacteria bacterium | reverse complement strand
ATGGCCTGGTCGTCGCAGCGGATCATCGGATCGGCTTCGCTTTCGGCGACCGCGATGGTGATCTGGTGCTTCTCGGCCTCGCCCCGCACGATCCGGACGGCCGTCTCGATGATCTCGGCAGCGCCAATGATCTCGAATTCGTAGTCGCGGGCACCGCGTTCCAGTTTGGCCAGGTCCAGGATGTCGTTGATCATGCGCAGCAGATGCGTGCCGCCGAAGGCAATGTCTTCCGCCGTCTGCAGGTAACGGTCATCGCCGACCGGACCGAGTGACTGCTTCCGGATCATTTCGGCACCGCCGATGATCGCGTTCAGCGGCGTACGCAGTTCGTGGCTCATGCTGGCGGGAAAGTCCGACGGGGCCTGGTTCGAGCGTGCGGCCTTCTTGCGCTGCCGCGCCGCTTCCTCGGCCACCACGCGCAGTGCCTCTCGCTGGCGGTCCCCCTGCCGCTCACGGATCAGCATCGCCGAAACCAGGCGGTTGATGATCAGGGTGGAGGGAAAGGCCGTGGCGATCGGCATCAGGATCGGCATGGCGATCGAAATGGGATGTGCCAGGTAATCCAGTCCGATGATCTCGTAGGCAATCAGGCTGGACGCTATGGAGAAGGCCGTGATGGTGGCCGTGGAAATGGCCGCGCTGCGGACAACGCCATGCCGCTCCACCAGTCTGCGCGTGCAGCGGCCAAGGCGGTTGTCGAATGCCTTCAACTCCTCCCTTTCCTGCGCCGTCAGGTTTTCGTTGATGGCTGTCACGGCAGTTCAACGAGTTCCTTGGCCTCGGGGAGGGAGACCGGGCTGGTGTCGAGCAGCCTGGCCGCGGCAGTGCGATTGAACGTGCCGTCCTCGGGCGCCAGCGGGTCGGACGGGCTGAGTCGCTGGTCGATGACCATCCGGGCCAGCAGCAACCTGCGTGCATCTCCCCCGCGGGAGCCGAGCGTGGCGCCTTCCCATGCCATCAGGGCCGCTGTCACGCTGTGATACAGGCCGCTCGAGACCTTGCGTGCCTGGGTTTCGTCGCCCCGGCGTGCCACCTCGTCGGCCATGGCGGTTGCCCGGTCAAGGCATTCCCCGGCCGACTGGCGGAGCGTCGGGGGCAGGGCATTGGTGGCCATCAGGCGGGCATTGATGTCGGCCGCAAGCGCCGTATGGGCGCCGATCTTCGCGACCGCGCGGGTGAGCACGTCGAGGCCGTTGATGTTGCTCGTCCCTTCCCACAGCAGTCCGATCTGGGAGTCGCGGATCAGGCGGGGGTTCACGAAGTCCTCGATGTATCCGTTGCCGCCGCGCATCTCCATCGCGGCCGTCGCCACACCGGGATTGTCGCGGCAAGCGCGGAACTTGTAGAGCGGGGTGACGATCCGCAGGCGGGTCTCCGCCTCCTTGTCACCGGCATTCGCCGCTGCCATCTGCGTCGCCGCATAGGCATACATGCTCAGGCTCTGCTCGGTCGGTACCATCATCTTCATCAACTGGCGCTGGGCCAGGGGCATGTCGACGACCCGCTTGTCGAAGGCAATGCGGGTCTCCGCGGCAACCAGGGCCTCGTTCAGACACCGCCGCATCAGGGCTGCCGCCCTGACGCCGTGGCTGAGGCGCGACAGGTTCACCTGCGCCATCATCTGCCTGATGCCGTCATTCACGTCGCCGACAGCCCAGGCCTGCGCGCCGTCCATGACGATCTCACCCGACGCCATCGAGTTGGTGCCGAGCTTGTCCTTCAGTCGCATGATCCGGTAGTTGTTGCGACTTCCGTCCGCCAGGGTCTTCGGCATGACGAACAGGCCCAGCCCGCGCGTGCCTGCACCCCGCCCTTCCGGCCTGGCAAGCAGCAGGGCAACGTCCGCGTCCGTGTTGCTGCAGAACCATTTCTCGCCGTAGAGCCGCCAGTGGTCGCCTTCCTTGCGGGCAACGGTCTCCACCAGCCCGACGTCGGAGCCGCCTGCCTTCTCCGTCATGAACTGCGAACAGCGCAGCATGGTGTCCGCATCCTGCACGGCAATGCGGTCCGCGAACTCCCGCTGGATCATGTCGTCGCCAAAGCGGCGCAGCATGGCAAGCCCGGTGTCGGTCAGGCTGATCGGACACATCAGCCCGAACTCGGCCTGCACGAACAGGTAGGTGAAGGCGTATTTCGCTATGGCGGGAACGCGGTCGGGCCAGCCCAGCACCCCAGGCTGATGGCTCATCCCGTGCAGGCCGCAAACCCGGGAGGCCATTCGGCAGCTGTCACGCGCGGGCGTGTGCAGCTCGGATC
>CAJYBQ010000618.1 GCA_913064755.1 uncultured Alphaproteobacteria bacterium | reverse complement strand
CCAGACGCGGAGACTGCACCTTCGATCCGATGGTCGACTTGCGGCGGAGGCGGACGACAGGGCGCTGGATCGCGTGGTCGCAACCCCGGCCGACTGCGGCATGGGAGGCGGCGAATACTGCGCCATATGGCTGGGTCCGGAACTGGCCGGCGACCAGCGCGCCGACGATGCCCTGGCGGTCTGTTTCGATACCGGCAGCGCGGAGGAAGCCACGGACATCGTCGGCGCACCGGCAATCCACCTGGCACTCGCCGCCGACAGGCCGGTGGCGCAGATCGCCGTCCGCCTGTGCGACGTGGCACCGGACGGCGCATCGACCCGCATCACCTATGGTGTGCTGAACCTCTGCCATCGCGACAGCCACGCGACCCCCGAACCCCTTCGGCCGGGCGTCCAGGTCACCATCCGGCTGCAACTGGACGACATCGCCTGGAACCTGCCAGCGGGGCATCGACTGCGAGTCGCGATCTCGTCCTGTTACTGGCCGCTGATCTGGCCCTCACCGCAGATGACACGGCTGCACCTGCTGTCCGGCTACCTGGACCTGCCGGTCCAGCCGGAAGGGACCGGCGACGGGGTCTCGTTTCCCGAACCCGATGCAGCCGGGGCTTGGCAGGCGGAGGAACTGCGTCCGCCGCGTCATGTCCGGCGGGTGGAGCAGGATCTTCAGGCCGAAACCACGACCCTGGTCATCGAGGACGATTTTGGCGCGTTCCGGGATGCCGAACACGGCCTGATCACCGGCTCGGTCGCCCGCGAGCGCTGGAGCATCCGTCCGGACGATCCCCTGTCCGCAATGGGGCAGACCCACTGGACCCAGACCCTGGCCCGCGATGGCTGGTCCATCCGCACCGAAACCTTCGCCGACATGTGGTCCGACGCCACCACGTTCCACCTGCGCGGCAGGATCGAGGCCTACGAGAACGGCCGCCGGGTATTCGAGCGGGATTTCAGCGAAGCCAGCCCGCGAGACCTGCTCTAGCCACGCCTATTGCCAGGGAAGCCTGCCGCCCCACCCCGATCAGGTGGAGATGACCACGGCGAAATTCGTCGGCAACGCCGTGAAGCCTGGTCACCTACAGGTCGAATTTCGCCACCAGCGTGGCCCGGACCTGGTCGGGCAGCGGGCTGGACCTGCCTTCGACGATATAGACCATCACCGTCTCCGCCGTGGCGATGCAGGCATCGTCGATGAAAACGCCGTGCCCCAGGGTGATGGACGTATTGCCTAGCTTTGACACCCGTGTCCCGATGCGCAGGTCGGCGGGCCAGAAGGCCTGGGCGCGAAAGCGGATCGACAGGTTGCCGACGACGAAGCGCTGCCGGTCGTCATAGGCGGGCAGGTAGCCAGCGCGCATGAACGGCACCCGGCCGGTCTCGACGTAGCGGGCGAATGACACGTTGTTCACGTGCCCGGTGGCATCCATATCCCCGAAACGGACGATGTCATGCGTCCAGAAATCGAAGCTTGCGGGGTCGGTCAGTTCGTGGCTTTTCTCGGTCATGGTCCGACTTATGCCGCAACATGATGCAATGGAACAGGTCTTCAGATGAACGCACTCGATCCCCTGCGCCGGGAACTGGACCACTGGGGCGATGCGGGCGAGACCGCGACCCTGTGGTGGCGCGACGATGATGCGGACGCGCCGACGGTCCCGATCCGGCGGATGCTGGCGCTTTCCGACGCCACGGCGGCCCCGGTGTTCATCGCCGTCGTGCCCGACAAGGCGATTGATGCACTGGCGGAGCCCCTGCTGGCCTGCGCGGGTGCCATTCCGCTGCAACATGGCTTTGCCCATGCCGACCACTCGCCCGCGGACGTGAAGGGCAAGTGGGAGCTGGGGCTGCACCGCCCGCTGGACGAGATACTGGGGGAACTGCGCGCGGGCTCCATCCGCATGACCGACCTGTTCGGCGACCGGGTCTGCCCGATGCTGGCACCGCCCTGGAACCGGATCGCCCCGGAACTGTTTCCCCATCTGCCGGACCTCGGCTTCGACGTCGTCAGCGTCTTCGCGCCGCGCGAGAAGGCCGACGTTGCGCCGCGCCTGCGCATGATCAACGGCCATTGCGATCTGATTGCCTGGAAGCGCGGGCGTACCTTCATCGGGGTCGAGAAGACCGCCAACCGGCTGGTCGAACACCTGGCCGCGCGGCGGGCCGGAACGGTCGACGCGGCGGAACCGACCGGGCTGCTGACCCACGTCTGGGCGCAGGACGAGGATTGCTGGGAGGCGCTGGAGGCTGTGCTGCGGCT
>CAJYBQ010000617.1 GCA_913064755.1 uncultured Alphaproteobacteria bacterium | reverse complement strand
TCACCGGGTTTGCCGGGAACCGCCTGTCGGACCTGGAACAGTTCATGGTCCCGGCGTCCTGCCTGGCCTTCATCTGCATTCTGCTGCTGAGCATCCTGGGTTCCAGCCGCCATTTCCGGCTGGTCAGCACCCTGGTGAAGATCGTTGGTGTCGCGAAACTGCTGACCGGCACGATCGATGGCCTGATGCTGCAGCACAGCAACATCTTCATGTATATCTCGTGGCTGCCGGTCTACTACGCCGCGACCTTCTACATCTCGGACCGGTCTAACGGATTCTACTGGAGCCTGTCCTTCCTCGGCATCTTCGTCGCCCTGGTGGTGGCCGGATCGATCCTGGGGCCGCTGCCGCTCGATCATCCAAGCATCATCCTGCTGTATTTCTCGATATTCCCGCAGTTCACCTGCATCATCATCGTGCATTACATCTCGGTCTTCCGCGAAGACCTGGCCACGGAGCGGACGCGGACCCGGCTGTTGCGCGACAATGCCGCCGCGCTGCAGGCCGAGAGCGAGAGCGCGGAACGGGCGCGGCAGGAAGCGGCGGCATCGGACCGCGCGAAATCGATCTTCCTGGCCAACATGAGCCACGAGTTGCGCACGCCCCTGAATGCCATCATCGGCTTTGCCCAGATGACGGAACACGGGCTGCGCGGCCCGTTGAGCGCGCCGTACCGGGAATATGCGGCGGATATCCGGGCCAGCGCCGACATGCTGCTGGACCGGATCAACGACATCCTGGAGGTCTCCCGCATCGAACTGGGGGAAGCCACGATGCGGGAAGAGATCGTGGACCTGGCCGACCTGATCATCAGCTGCACCCGGCTGGTCAGGCACCGCGCCCTGGAACGCCAGGTGACGATCATCTTCGATCCCCCGGAATCCGTGCAGGAAGCACCGAAACTGCGTGTCGACGCGGGCAAGATGAAGCAGGTCGTCACCAACGTGCTGTACAATGGCGTGAAGTTCAATCGCGTCGGCGGAAAGGTACATGTCACCCTGGACCTGCCGCAGGGCGGCGACATCGTCGTCCGCTTCACCGACACCGGCATCGGCATGCGACCGGACGAGATCGACCGGGCCATGGACCTGTTTCACCAGGCCGACAACGGCTTCATCCGTCGCTACCAGGGCGTGGGCCTGGGTCTTTCCATCGCGCGGTCGCTGATGGACCTGCACGGCGGATCGATCCGGATCGAGAGCACGGTCGGCGAAGGCACCACCGTCGAACTGACCCTGCCCGCCGCACGCCGGGTCGACACGGACGACAGCCTGGCGAACCCCGGGCCGGAACGGTCAGTCGACAGCAGCCGCTAGATCGTCGCGCTGTCCGACGGTGTCATCGCTGATCGAAGTCCAGCACCACGGTTTCGCTGGTCGGCGTGGCCTGGCAGGACAGGACATAGCCGTCGGCGATCTCGTCATCGTCCAGGGCATAGGTCTTGTCCATCTCCACCTGCCCCTCCACCAGCCTGCACCGACAGGTACAGCACATGCCGCCCTTGCAGGCAAAAGGCAGGTCGGCGCGGTTGTCCAGGGCGGCGTCGAGGATCGCCGTGCCGTCATCCACCATGTCGAAATTGATCCGGTGGCCGTCGATGATCACCCCGATGTGGTGAACCGGCAGTTCCTCGCCCGGTTGCGCCACCCGCTTCGGTTTCGGGTTGCCGTCAGCGGCGGGTGTGAACAGTTCGAAGTGGATCGTGTCCGGGGCCGCGCCATGGGCCTTCAGCGCGGTGGAGACGGTGGTGATCATCTCCTCCGGGCCGCAGAGCCAGAACGCATCCGTATCGGCCACGTTGATCAGCTTGCCCAGCAGGGCCTCCGCCTTTTCCGCGTCGATGCGGCCGGACAGCAGCGGCGCGTCCATGGTCTCGCGCGACAGGACATGCACCAGGTTCAGGCGGGTCGGGTAGTGGTTCTTCAGGTCTTCCAGTTCCTCGCGGAAGATCACCGACCGCGTCGTGCGATTGCCGTAGACCACGGTCATGGATGACCTCGGCTCCGCCGTCAGCACCGCCTTCCCGATGGACAGGATCGGCGTGAGGCCTGATCCGGCGGCGAAGGCGACATACCGGCCCGTGCGGTCGGGGTCCGCATCAAAGGTGAAGCGCCCGTCCGGGGTCATGACCTGGATCGCGTCGCCCGCGCCGATGGCGTCGTTGGCAAATCTGGAGAACAGGCCACCGTCGACCCGGCGGATCGCCACCCGCAGTTCGCCGTCGTCGGGGCCGGAACAGATGGAATAGGACCGGCGAATGTCGCGGCCGCCG
>CAJYBQ010000616.1 GCA_913064755.1 uncultured Alphaproteobacteria bacterium | reverse complement strand
GGCTGCGCCCGGTCAGCCGGGTCGGCAGGCCGCTGCTCTTGACCGATTCGGCGGCGGTCTCCGCCGGGACTAGGGCACCGGATGCGATCATCTGGCCGAAGACCAGCGCCAGCATCTCCAGCGCTTCCTGTTCCTCGTCGTGATAATCGCGCGCCGAGACGTTCTGCACCACCAGCACGCCGACAACCCGGTCGGCATGCAGGATGGGCACGCCGAGGAAGGACATGTAGGCATCCTCCCCCGTTTCCGGCCGGGGTTCGAACGCCGGGCTGGACCGGGCGTCGCGCAGGCGCACGGGCAAGCTGGTCTCCGCCACGTGACCCACCAGGCCGACACCGGATTCCAGGCGCGTGATATGCACGGCTTCGCGCCGCAGACCTTCCGTCTCGAAGAGTTCCAGGGACCCGTCGGAGCGCCGGATGTAGATCGAGCAGACCTCCGCACCCATGTTGCGCGCGACGAGCACCACCACCTGCGACAGCCGAACCTCGGGCGGGTCGGCGGATTGCATGATGGCTCGGAACTCGGTCAGAAGCTGGCGTGACTGCTGTGCTGCATCACGATTCATCCAGATGGCCCCCCACAGGCTCGCTTGGTTCTCAGGTCTGGGCTGGCTCGATCCCCGTACTCAGCTCAGCCGCCCGCGCGCCGTGATGCGGGGCAGGGCGCGCCATTGCAACATCTACTGTAGTGCGCGGCTGTTCATAGTTCCCGTCTATGCACCCAGAATCTTCCATCCGCCCGATGATTGCAGCACCGGTGTTTCGTCCACCCACAACCGGCCGGTCATGAAGACGAGGCTGCGGGTACGCCGGACGATTTCGCCGCGTCCCTCCATCCAGGCACCGTCGCGGGCGGCGGAGAGGAACTGGTTGTCCAGTTGCACGGTCGCGGTTGTCGCGCCGTCCAGCGCGACGTGAATGGTCCGGCCCAGCAGATGATCCATGAAGCTCATCAGCATGCCGCCATGCACGACGCCCCGCTTGTTCAGGTGCTTGTCCGCGATCAGGACACCATAGGTCGCCGGACCCTCGATCTCCTCGCGTACCCATGTCGGCCCGATATGGCCGCTGAAATTGCCCTGGCCCGTGACCTGCACAAACCCTTCCGGCACCAGATGTTGCATGTGTCCAAGCTCTCCATTCCCGAATGACGGGCCTTCTTATCACGGGTTCGTCGTGCATCCAGAGAATCCGGAACGCGGGCGGCATTCACGTGCCTCGATTGTTGCCATGGCCGCCGCCAGCGGCGAGACTCCCGGCGGTCGTGCCGTCGCGATCCGTCCGTTTTCCGAACCCTGCGAGGAATTCTTAACCATGGCTGTGCTAACCTGTCGGCGCCCGATGGTCCTTGTGGAGCACACCAGCCATGTTCGATCTGCCTGTCCTGATCAGCGAAACCGAGTCGGGTTTCCGTCTTGCCGTGATGGTGAACGAGGACGTGGTGATCTCGCGCAGCATGTCCCGTGCCGACCTGGAACAGTTGAAGGTGAGGATCAGCGCCGCGCTCGGCGAGGTGGAACCTTCCTTCGCCGACTGGGATTCCTGACGCTCCTGGGTCTCGGCTGCCTTGTTCATGCAGCGGGTTCCGCCCGGGCGGAGCCGCAGCATGCCATCGCCATGCAGGGCGCGCCGAAATACCCGGCCGGCTTCAGCCACTTCGGCTATGTCAATCCGGCTGCGCCGAAGGGCGGTGTGCTGCGGCTCGCCGCAAGGCAGGGCAGCTTCGACAGCCTGAACCCCTTCATCTTCAAGGGGCAGGCGGCAGAGGGCTGGCGGCTGGTGTTCGAGGCGCTGACCAAGCGATCCCAGGATGAACCCTTTGCCCTCTACGGTCTGCTCGCCGAGACCATCGACATGGATCCGGCGCGGCGCAGCATCGCCTTCACCCTGAACCCGGACGCGCGCTTCGCCGATGGCGAACCGATCGATGCGGACGGGCGGTTGCGGTCATGGCAGACATGGCGTGACCAGGGACGGCCCAACCACCGGCTCTACTACAAGCAGGTGGTGCGGACGGAGGTCGATGGCCGGAAGGTGACGTTCCATTTCGCATCCGGCGAGAACCGCGAGTTGCCGTTGCTGATGGCGCCGATGCCGGTCCTGCCGATGCACTGGTTCGATGCCAATGGATTCGCCAGAACCACGCTGGACCCGCGTCCCGGCCGTGGCATCTATGTTGTGGCCTACGCGGTGCAAGGGCGCAGCATGCCCTACCACCGCATACCGGCCCACTGTGGGCGCGGCCGGGCGATGCACCCGAGCGCATACCGA
>CAJYBQ010000615.1 GCA_913064755.1 uncultured Alphaproteobacteria bacterium | reverse complement strand
CACGGCCGGAATTGCGCAGCCAGCCGGGTACCTTTTCCTCGACGGTCGCCGCGCAGAGCACATGCGTGTCACCGAAGCGGACGAGGCACGACCCTTCCGCATGGCGGGAAAAGCCGGGTTCCAGGCTGACGGTTCGCATTTGGTCGGCGGCGCGACCGGAAGGACGGGACATGTAAGCTCCTGCAACTGATGCGGCGTTGGATGATGCGGGGTTCTATACCCCGCCACGGTCATCTTCAACCCGCGGTCCCGGTTCGCACCCGAGGTGCCACCTCCAATCCCGGCGCCTGCGTCGCACGACATTGCACTTACCCGCCGGCAGCATCTTCCATAAGCCCGATGCACTGCTTAAGTTCAGCGCATGACCGAAACCAACAATATCCAGTCCCTGAACCAGCGCAGTCGCGAGATCTTTCGCTACATCGTGGAGGATTTCCTGGAGACCGGTACGCCCGTGGGTTCTCGGACCATTTCGCGCAAGCTGATCTCGCCCCTTTCGCCCGCGTCGATCCGCAACGTCATGTCGGACCTGGAGGAAGCCGGGCTGCTCTACGCGCCGCATACCTCCGCCGGGCGCCTGCCGACGGACCTGGGGCTGCGGCTGTTCATCGACGGCTTGCTGGAGATCGGTGACCTGACGGATGACGAGCGGGCCTCCATCGAAGGCCGCTGCGTGTCGCTGGGGCGCAATTACACCGACGTGCTGACGGAAGCCTCCGAACTGCTGTCCAGCCTGTCGGGCTATGCCGGGCTGGTGACGGTGCCGAAGAACGACCAGCCGTTGAAGCACCTGGAGATCGTCAGCCTGTCACCCGACCAGGCGCTGGTGGTCATGGTGACGGTGAACGGGGTCGTGGAAAACCGCCTGATCAGTGTCACGCCGGGCCTGACGCCCTCCGCGCTGGTGGAGGCCGGGAACTACCTGAACGACCGCCTGCGGGGCCGCACGATCCGGGAGGCACGGGCCGCCATCCTGAAGGAGATCGAGGATCAGCAGGCCAAGCTGGACCGCCTGGCCGCCAACGTGGTGGAGGCCGGGCTGGCCGACTGGGCGGGCAGCGAGAACGCGCCGAGCCGGCTGATCATCCGGGGTCGTTCGCGCCTGCTGGACGATGTGACCGCGATCCAGGACCTGGAACGGCTGCGGCTGCTGTTCAATGACCTGGAAACCAAGGGCGACCTGCTGAACATCCTCGACCTGGCACAGGAAGGGGAAGGGGTGCGGATCTTCGTCGGTTCGGAGAACAGTCTGTTCAGCCTCACCGGCTCTTCCGTCATCGTCGCGCCCTTCACCGACAGTCAGCAACGCATCATCGGTTCCATTGGCGTCATTGGCCCGACACGCTTGAATTATGCCCGGATCATTCCCATGGTTGATTACACGGCAAAGGTGATCGGACGGTTGATGGGTTGACGCGCGCCCCCGAAACCGCCACCTGCCAACAACAACACACAGCACGAACCACCCACAACGCGATCAGGGCAAACTGATGACTGACGAGAACAAGAACGATCCCAACGCGGCAAACCATGCTGCTTCTGGCCCCGAAACCGCCAACGACGATACGCCGACGCCGGAGGCAGCCCCGTTTGATGCAGCCGACAGCGGCGCGGACGAGGCGGCGCGCAACGTCGATATGGAGATCGGGTCGGCAGAGGGCGACCAGGTCGCCGAACTGACGACAGAGGTCGCGGCGCTGAAGGACAGGCTGGTCCGCACGCTGGCCGACCTGGAGAACACGCGCAAACGCGGGGAGCGGGACCGGCAGGACGCGCTGAAATACGGCGCATCGAAATTCGCTCGCGACATGTGCGAGGTCGCCGACAACCTGCGCCGCGCGATCGGTTCCGTGCCCGAAGATGCCGCGGACGAGAACCTGGTGGCGTTGATGGAAGGCGTGCAGGTCACCCAGGCCGCGCTGTCGCAGATCTTCGAACGCCACGGCGTCAAGCAGATCGACGCGCGGGACCAGAAGTTCGACCCGAACCTGCACGAGGCCATGACGGAGATCGAGATTCCCGGCGCACCGCCGGGTACCTGCATCGACGTGATCGAGGAAGGCTACACGCTGAACGGCCGCTTGCTGCGTCCCGCCCGCGTGATCGTCGCGAAGGGCACGCCCGCGCCCCCGAGTGGCGGTCTCGTCACCTCGGCCTGCACCTCCGCCGCCCTCCCCGGGCCTCCGGCGACGTCCGCGTGTTCCGTGCCGGCCCGGGCCGTCGGCCCGGCGGCCCCGCCGGGCGGGCTCCGCCGCTCGTCGCCCGCTGCCCCGCCG
>CAJYBQ010000614.1 GCA_913064755.1 uncultured Alphaproteobacteria bacterium | reverse complement strand
TGGGTTCTCCCCTCAGCGGTACGGTGCGTCCAGTTCCAGGTTGCGGGCGATCTCGCGCTCCCAGCGTTCGCCGTTCTCAAGGAGTTTGTCCTTGTTGTAGAAAAGCTCCTCGCGGGTCTCGGTCGCGAACTCGAAGTTTGGTCCTTCGACGATCGCATCCACCGGGCAGGCTTCCTGGCAGAAGCCGCAATAGATGCACTTGGTCATGTCGATGTCGTAGCGCGTGGTGCGGCGGCTGCCGTCTTCGCGCGGCTCCGCCTCGATGGTGATGGCCAGCGCCGGGCAGATGGCTTCGCACAGCTTGCAGGCAATGCAGCGTTCCTCGCCATTGGCGTAGCGGCGCAACGCGTGTTCACCGCGGAAGCGCGGGCTGAGCGGCCCCTTCTCGTAGGGGTAGTTCAGCGTCACCTTCGGCTTGAACATGTACTTCAGCGTCAGCCACATGCCGGAACGCATGTCCCCTAGCAGGACGGCCCGCGCGGTACGGTCAAGAAATCCCATGATCGTCGCCTCCTTTTCCTGCCAACGCCCTAGAGAAGTCCGCCATAGACCAGGATGCCGGAATAGAACACCACGGCACCGAGCGAGATGGGCAGGAAGACCTTCCAACCCAGCCGCATCAGCTGGTCATAGCGATAACGGGGCAGGGTTGCCCGTACCCAGATGAAAACAAACAGCAGGAAACTGATCTTCAGCGCGAACCAGATCACGCCGGGAATGAACGTTTCCCCCGGTATCGGCGAATGCCAGCCACCCAGGAACAACAGGGTGGTCAGGCCACACATCAGGATCATGTTCATGTATTCGCCCAGGAAGAACAGGGCGAAGGTCATGGACGAATATTCGACCTGGTAGCCGGCAACCAGTTCGGCCTCGGCCTCCGGCAGGTCGAACGGATGCCGGTTGGTCTCGGCAAGGGTCGAGATGAAGAAGATGATGAACATCGGGAACAGCGGCCAGATGTACCAGCCGAGGATGCCCCCGTTTTCGAGGCCCAGCAGCGAGGCAATGCCCGCCGACGACTGCGCCATCACGATTTCCGACAGGTTCAGCGTCCCCGCGAACAGCAGTACCGTGATCATGACAAAGCCGATGGAGACTTCGTAGGACACCATCTGCGCCGCGGAGCGCATGGCCCCCAGGAACGCGTAGCGGGAGTTCGAGGCCCAGCCCGCCATGACGATGCCATAGACGCCGAGGGACGAGATCGCGAACAGGTACAGCACGCCGACATTGATGTCGGACAGCACCCAGCCCTCGTCGAACGGGATCACCGCCCAGCCGATCAGGGCCAGGATGAAGGTGAGCATCGGGGCAGCCACGAAGACCGCCTTGTCGGCGCCTGTCGGGAAGACCGTTTCCTTCAGCAGCAGCTTGGCACCGTCTGCCAGCGGCTGCAGCAGGCCGAACGGCCCGACCACGTTCGGACCACGACGCATCTGCATCGCGCCGATGACCTTGCGCTCGGCCAGGGTCAGATAGGCCATGGCAAGCAGCATCGGCCCGGCGATCAGCATGATCTTGCCGAGGATGATCAGGAAAGGCAGCAGCCAGACGCTCCAGAACTCAACCATCGGTCCCTGTCGCCTCCCCTGCACCGGCCTTGCCGACAGAATAGAGCTCGGAACATTCCGCCATCGTCTGGCTGGCCCGGGCAATCGGATTGGTCATGAAGTAATCGCCGACCGAACTGGCAAACGGTGTGTCGGAAAGATCACCCACCGCGTCACGCACCGGCCCCGGTGTGCCGGGACGGGGCACGTCGACCATGTCGAGGCCGTCGATCAGCTCCGCCATGCGCGCCCGCAGCGCCGCGATGTCGTCATAGGGCAGCACGTGTTCCAGGTGTGCGGACAGGGCACGCAGGATCTTCCAGTCCTCCCGCGCCTCCCCCGGTGCCTGGTTGGCCGGATCGGCCATCTGGATGCGTCCCTCTGTATTGATCCAGGTTCCGGCCTTCTCGGTATAGGCGGCACCCGGCAGGATCACGTCGGCCACATGCGCGCCCGCGTCACCATGGCTGCCCTGGTAGACCACGAAGCTGTTCGCCAGGCCGGAGAGGTCCGGTTCGTCGACCCCCAGCAGGAACAGCACGTCCATAGCACCGCCAAGCATGGCCTGCGCATCCTGGCCGCCTTCGCCCGGCACGAGGCCGAGTTCCATGCCACCAACGCGCGAAGCGGCGGTCTGCAGCACGCAGAAACCGTTCCAGTCATCGGAAACCGCGCCGACCTGCTCGGCCAGCTTCCGCGCGGCCGCATGCACCGCCGCGCCATCTTC
>CAJYBQ010000613.1 GCA_913064755.1 uncultured Alphaproteobacteria bacterium | reverse complement strand
AAGGGAAGTCTCTACTAGCTGTTTCTCGAGCGTGTAATTTATCACTAGAATCCTTCCAAAAAGGGTTAGGGTCAAAATTAATCGTAGTGATTGGAGAAGGTATCGTTTGATTATAATGAATAACAAAATTAGGAACGATATTACTAACATCTACTAAAGGTGCAAGCGTTCCCTCTTCTGAATTGGGCAGATTAGTATGATACATAATCATTGCTCTTTTGTCAGGTTCTGTAACAACAGCATATTCAAAATTCAAAGTGCCACCACCTGCAGCAGCAGTGTCCGCGGGCGCTGCCTTGGGCGGCGCAAAGTCCTTCGTCAGTTCGGTATCGACAGCGCCCGGCAGCACGGCGAACACGGCCACGCCCTGGCTTGCCAGTTCCGCGCGGATACCCTGCGTCATGGAATAGACCGCCGCCTTGGACGCACAGAGCGAGCCCATCAGCGGCAGGTTCACCCGCGCCAGGATGGACGCCATGTTGACGATGGCACCACCGCCGTTGCCCGTGATCACCGGCGCGAAGGCACGGCACATGTTCAGCGTACCGAGATAATTCGTCTCCATCTCGGCGGCGGCCGCCCCTGGCTGATCCGTCGCCAGCAGCTTCGTGTTGTGGTTGATGCCGGCATTGTTGATCAGCACCGTCACATCGGCACAATCGGTCGCGGCCGAGGCAATGTCGGCGGCGCTGGTGATGTCCAGCTTCACGGGGACAACCCGGTCATCCGCATGTGTGCCATCGCCGCTGCGCGTCGCGGCGTAGACCTTCGCCGCCCCCGCGGCCAGCAGCTGATCCACGAAGACCTTGCCGATGCCCCGGCTGGTGCCGGTCACCAGCACCGTCTGCCCCTTGATATCCACCATCTTGTTTCCTCCAGCTGCATGTTCCGCATTCAACCAGTCCGGGTCGATCACCGGCAAGGGCACGGCGTCGATCAGCTCAACGGTATAGGCGTGGCGCGGATTGTCGAACACGGCGGATGCCGCCCCTTCTTCTACCACGCGCCCGCCCAGCATCACCATCACCCGATCCGCCAGCACGCGCACGACCGACAGGTCGTGGCTGATGAAGACCAGCGACAAGCCCATGTCCTGTTTCAGGTCGTTCAGCAGCGCCAGTATCTGCGCCTGTGTCGACACGTCCAGGCCGGACACGATCTCGTCGGCAACGATCAGCTTCGGTTCCGTGGCGATGGCCCGCGCAATGCCGACCCTCTGGCGCTGGCCACCGGAAAGCTCGTGCGGATAGCGGGTCGCGAAGGCATGGCCCAGTCCTGCCCGGTCCAGTGCCGCATCGGCGCGTTTCAGGGCCGCACGGCGATCGCTCTCCAGCCCCAGCGCCAGCACCGGCTGTGCCACGATCTGCCCCACCGTGCGACGGGGATTGAGGGAGCTTTGCGGGTCCTGGAAGATCATCTGCATGTCCTTGCGGATCGGCCGCATCGCCGCTTCCGCAAGGGTGGTGATATCTGTACCGGCGAACCGGATGCTGCCCGATGTCGGCGGATAGAGACGCACCAGGCAGCGTCCCAGGCTGGTCTTGCCGGAACCGCTCTCGCCGACGATCCCCAGCGACTGGCCCACCGCCAGGTCCAGGCTGATGCCGTTCAGGATATCGACCATCGGCGGCCTGCCGAACAGCGGCGCACGGGACCGGTCCGGCAGGGACAGGGTCAGGTCGCGCACCTGCAGCAGCGGCGCGGTCAAGGGTTCCGTCCATCGAACTCGGCCGCCGCGGCGCGCAGCACCTCGTGCACCGCCTCGGGCACGGGATGCAGCGCGTCGGCGGGCTGGTCATAGCGCGGGGTCGCGGCCATCAGCGCACGGGTAAAGGGCGCGGCGGCATCCGACATGACGTGATCGATGCTGCCCTGTTCCACCACCTGGCCGGTATGCAGCACGGTCACCCGGTGACAGACCTTTGCCACCACGCCGAGGTCATGGGTGACGAACAGGACCGCCGTGCCATGCCGTTCCTGCATCTGGTGGATCAGGCGCAGGATCTGCTTCTGCACGGTCACGTCCAGCGCCGTCGTCGGCTCGTCGGCGATGATCAGGGCCGGTTCCGCCGAGAACGCGATGGCAATCAGCACCCGCTGGCGCATCCCGCCGGACAGTTCGTGGGGATAGCGATCCAGCACCTGCTCGGGGTCGCGTATCTGTACCTCCTGCAACAGGCGCAAGGCGTTGCCGCGTGCTCCGGCCCGCGCCTGGCCCAGGCTATGGCGCCGGATATCGGTCCGCTGGGCCGCTATGCGCCGGGCCGGGTTCACCGCGCGCGGCGGGGCCCGCGGGAG
>CAJYBQ010000612.1 GCA_913064755.1 uncultured Alphaproteobacteria bacterium | reverse complement strand
CCGACCGACGCCAGGACAGTGCTGACGCGTGCATTCGAGCCGGCACCGGCGACAAGCGGGCTGCACAACCGGTCCGACGGGTTCCCCAAATACGCGAACCGCCACGAAGCCGCCCTGTGGTCGGGCCTGCGGCCTAGGACCCCCAGCCGCAGACCCCTGATCGGCCCGACGGACATGGAGGGGCTGTACCTCAATACCGGGCACGGTTCCCTTGGCTGGACCATGGCCGCCGGGTCCGCCGACCTGCTGGCCGACCTGATCGACGGCGCCAGGCCGAAGATCGATCCGGCGCCCTATGCGCCCTTGGCGTCCTGGCACACCGAAGCAATGCTCGGGGCCGGGGAAGCGGCGGGCGCGGACGTCTTCGGCATAGGCCGTGACCGCGGCGCGGATGGTGTCCGAGTTCTCGGCATATCGCTTCACGAACTTCGGCATGTAGTCGCTGGCCAGGCCGATCATGTCGTTGACCACCAGGATCTGGCCATCGCAGGCCGGTGACGCACCGATGCCGATGGTGGGAATGGCGATGGTCTCGGTGATCTCCCGCGCCAGCGGTTCCACCGTGCCCTCGATCACGGTGGCGAAGGCCCCCGCGTCGGACACGGCCTGCGCATCGGCCATGACCTTGATGGCCATCTCGGACTTCCGCCCCTGGGTCTTGAAGCCCCCCATCATCGCGACCTTCTGCGGCCTCAGGCCGACATGGGCCAGCACCGGAATGCCACGTTCCACCATGAAGTGAATGGTGTCGGCCATTTCCTGCCCGCCTTCCAGCTTGACGGCGGAACAGCCGGTCTCCTTCATCAGCCGGACCGCGTTGCGGCAGGCATGCTCCCGGCTTTCCTCGAACGACCCGAAGGGCATGTCGATGACCACCAGCGCCCGGCGTGCGCCGCGCATCACGGCCTGCCCGTGCATGATCATCATCTCCATGGTCACGCCCTGCGTCGTCGGCAGGCCATGCACCACCATGCCCAGGCTGTCGCCGACCAGCATGAAGTCCACCAGGTCGTCGATGGCATTGGCCGTTGGGTAGTCATAGGCGGTCAGCGACACGATCGGCGTGCCGCCCTTGCGGGCCCGGATGCCGGGTACCGTCATCTGCTTGGGTGCCTTGGTTGGCGTCGATTCCTGCATCAGTCCCCAGAGCCTCCGGCCTTCATTTCAACGTCAGGGTCAATGCCCTCTTCCTCCAGCACCTGCCGTGCCAGCCGAAAGGCCTCGACACCGGCCGGGATGCCGCAATAGACCGCGACCTGCAACAGCACTTCGCGGATCTCCACCAGGGTCGCGCCGTTCTTCATCGCGCCCTTGAAGTGCAGCTTGAATTCCTGCGGCCGGTTCAGCGCCGACAGCATCGCCAGGTTCAGCAGGCTGCGGTCGCGGTGGCTCAACCCCTCACGGCCCCAGGCCCCGCCCCAGCAGTACTCCGTCACCATGTTCTGGAAGTCCTGGTTGAACGCGTCCGCCGCGGCCATCGCGCGATCCACATATTCCGCACCGACAACAGATTTGCGGATACCGAGACCGGTATCGAAGAGATCCTTGTCCATCTTGTCTTCCCCCAAGGGTTCTGGTCGAAAGGTCAGTTAAGGCCGATCAGGTGATCCCGCCGGTTCAGCGCCGCCGTTCCTCCAGCGTGATGCCCGCGGCATAGAGCTTGTCGATGGCATCATCGTCCAGCCCGGCTTCCCGCAGGATCGCCCGGCCATCGGCGCCGAAGTCGGGCGGCGTCGAGCGCACGCTGCCCGGCGTACGCGACAGTTTCACCGGAATGCCGGTACCGCGATAGTTGCCTTTCGACACCACCATTTCCCGCGCTAACGTGTGCGGATGTTCCGCCACGTCCGGCACGGTCAGCGCCGCACCGGCCGGAACGCCGGAATTCAGCAGCTTCGGCGCCAGTTCCGGGCCGTCCCATTCCGCGCAGAGCGGTTCCAGGATCGCGGCGAGTTCGGCGCGGTTCACGCTGCGGTCCGCATTGTGCAGGAAGCGCGGATCATGCCCGACTTCCGGCTTGCCCAGGATTTCCATCAGGCGCTGGAACTGGCGGTCATTGCCCACGGCCAGGAACACGTCCCGACCCTTTGTCGCGAACAGGTCATAGGGATAGATGTTGGGGTGCGCATTGCCGGTCAGTTTCGGCGCCTTGTCGGACTGGAAGAAGTTCGGCGCATGCGGATGCTGCATCGCGACGCCGCCGTCGACCAGGCTGATATCGACATACCGGCCCTTACCCGAACGGCCGCGTTCCCGTCGCCCCGCCAGGATGCCACTGGCCGAACCGAGACCCCGCCCCAGGCC
>CAJYBQ010000611.1 GCA_913064755.1 uncultured Alphaproteobacteria bacterium | reverse complement strand
CGCCGCCTCGTTCAGGCGCGAGCGCTCCGTCTCACCGCCCTCGGCGGCCGGTGTCAGCGCCCGGACATCGGGGCCCCGCAATCGGATGCCCAGTTCCCTGCCCCGCGGACCACCGGCGCGTTCCTGCAGCGTCACCCGGCGCACGCCCGGCAACTGCGGTATCTCCTCGCGCCAGATCTCGATGAATTCATTGGTCCGGACATTGCGGTAGTCGGATGCGACCAGTTCAACCTGCAAACCGCCGAGATGATCCCCCGAGACCCGCTCGAACGACCTGCCCTGGCTCTGACCCAGCCGCTGGAAACCCATGACGACGATGTCGCTCGTCTCGCCCGCGACACGGTCCTCGGCCCGTTGCAGGGCCTGCTCGATCTGCAGCAGCGCGCCTTCCATCGTCGCGCGCGGCGTGCCCGCCGCCATCTCGATGTTGGCATCGATGGTGTCGGACTCGGGGTTGGGGAAGAACACGAAACCGACCCGCCCGCTGGCCAGGACACCGATGCTGATGATCAGGGCCGCGATGATGCCGCCGATGGTGACATAGCGGAAGTCCACCGCACGAACCACGGCGCGGCGAAACCGGCCATCGCGGAACCGGGCGAAATTCCCGTCGAACCAGAGGCGGAACCGTGCATAGCGGCCATCCGACGAACCCGGTGCCGCCGCCATGGCGCCACGCAGATGCCCGGGCAGCACGAAGAAGCATTCGATCAGGCTGGCCACCAGGACCGCCACCACGACCAGCGGAATGGCCCCGATGATCTGGCCGATCACATCGCCGATCGCGAACAGGGGCATGAAGGCGGCGATGGTGGTCGGCGCCGCCGCGGTCACCGGGGCCAGCATGCGCAGCGCCCCGGCCTCCGCCGCGTCGACCGCGCTCATGCCCTTCTGGCGCAGATGCGCCGCATGCTCGCCCACCACGATGGCGTCATCGACGATGATGCCGAGGGTCATGATCAGGGCAAAGAGACTGACCATGTTGATGCTCTGCCCCGACCAGAGCATGACCGCCCCGGTGGCAAAGATGGCCACCGGAATGCCCATCGCCACCCAGAACGCGATGCGGCCCGACAGGAACACGAACAGCACGATCAGGACCAGCACCAGGCCGCTCAGGCCGTTGCGCAGCAACAAGTTGATGCGGTCGGAGATCAGGGACGCCTGGACGTCATACTGCCGGATCTCGATATTGGGCGGCAGGGTGGGGCGAACCTCGTCGAGGTAGCTGTTGACGATCGACGCTGCCTCCAGCGCATCGGTGGTCTGGGAGCGCTGGACAATCAGCTCGATCGCCGGGTTGGCGCCACGACGGCCGACGGGCTGGCCATCGTCGAAGCTCTCGCGCACCTCCGCCACGTCGCGCAGGAATATCTTCTCGCCATTCGCGGCGGACGCGACTTCGATACCGGCGACCTCGTCCGCGCGTTTCAACTGCCCCAGCGACCGCAACTGCTTTTCAGACGCACCGGCAAGGTCGCCGGACGGCAGATCGACGGAGGTGTCGCTTATCGTCCGCGACAGGTCGCCCAGGGTCAGGTTCAGACGGCGCAGGGTGGACGGCGGCACGTCGACATGAATTTCCTCGTCGCGCTTGCCAAAGAAGCTTACCAGGTCGATGCCCCGGTCCAGCAGGTCGTCCCGGACCCGCTTGGCCAGCGCCTTCAGCGCGCCCTCCGACACCGGTCCGGAGATCGACACCCGGGAAATCAGGTCATACCGCACCACCCGCTTGATGCGGGGTTCTTCCGAATCCTCGGGCAGGGTGGTGATGGCCGAGACGGCGGCGTCGATGTCGGACAGGGCGGATTGCATGTCCGTGCCTGTCTGATATTCCACCACGACGACGCCGGACCCTTCCTGGGAATAGCTGTTCACTTCCTTCACCCCGTCGCCGAAGCGGACCTCGGGTTCGATGGCGGCGACGATGGCGGCATCCGCAGATGCATCGGCAAGGATCAGACTGTCAGTCGGGCCCGCGATCATGTCGATGCCCACGCGGCCGAACAGGATGCGCTTGGCTTCGGCGACAAACATATTGCCAGGCCCAACCAGCATATCGACAGCACCGATACTTTCCGTGCCCAATGCCATTGCACCAACCGCTTGAATGCCGCCAAGGATCATGATTTCGTCGGCACCCGCCATATGCATGGCGGCGACGATGGCTGGATGTGTGCCACCCTCGTGCCGGGGTGCTCATGCACCTATGCGCGTCCCAACCGCCACTTTAGCCGTCAGGACGCCAATATGCGGGGCGGCCACCATCGGTTATTTGACCACACGCAAGGAACACCCGACCCA
>CAJYBQ010000610.1 GCA_913064755.1 uncultured Alphaproteobacteria bacterium | reverse complement strand
GGCGCGCTTCACCCGTTCTTAACCATGTTGCCGGAGAATGGACGCTCACCATTCACCCGGATCGGGCCCTTCGATGGCAAGCATCACCACTGCAGACGATGATCAGGAAGCACGGAGCGCCGCCGAAAGCGGTGATGACGCCGTGCCGCTGGTCGTGCAGTGGGCACCGGACCCGATCCCGCCACTGACGGCCGCTGTCGATCCGGCTGAGCGGCGCAAGGCCGGCAACAACATCCTGTTCCTGTCGCTCTACCTGATCCTGCTCGCATTCTTCATTGTCCTGAACGCAAGGGCTGAAATCTCCACCGTGCGGACCCAGGCTGTCATCGCCGGCCTCGGCCTGCCCGTCGCGGTGCCGCCGGTCGTCGAACCGCGATCGATGACGCTGGTTGCGGATGAACTGGAACAGCGGCTGGGCGCGATCTTCCACCATGAACTCGCGTCCGACCTGTCGATCATCACCACCGGTGACGGCGCCATGGTCGTCAGCCTGCCGATGCACCGGGTGTTTGACGGTGACACTGCGGTGCTGCGGACCCAGCGCCTGTCCGTGATGCGTCGGCTGGCCGAGCTTCTGGGCGACGTGGGGCGCAGGCATTCCCTGAAGGTCTCTCTCCAGGTGCCGCGCGGCAAGCTGCCCGACCTCGCGATCCGGCGGGCGGCGGCACTGGGTCGCGATCTGGTGCGGCACGGCATCGATCCGCTGGATTTCAGCATACGGATCGACCCCGACAGGGATTCCGGCCAGATGCGCTTTGCCCTGACCCGGGCGGGGGAGGCGCGGTCATGACGCGATCATCATGGATCATCGCCTTTGCCGACCTCGCCGCTGTCCTCACCGGCTTCTTCGTGCTGATGCTGTCCATGTCCGAATTCGACACCCCGCGTGTCGAGGACCTGCTGGATGACCTGGGCGCGGTCAACGGCAACTGGAGCCAGGTCAGCGCCAATACGTCGCCACCCGTGACCGGCGTGCTGCGCGACCTGCAGGACCTGCCTGCGGACAGCAGCTACCTGGCAACGGTCATTCGCGGTGATGCGCAGGCGGCGAACTGGCCGCTGAAGGTGCGGGCCACGGACCAGGGCGTCGTGTTGCGCCCGGACCCGGGTGCCACCGATCCCTTTCTGCTGACCCTGGGTGACTACATGGCCGGAACCGGGCTTGCCGTTTCCATCCGCGCGGTCTTCCCCGACAGCGCGGTGCCGCGCGCGACGGGGTTCGGCGTATATGACGTCGGCCTGGCGCGGGCCGAGAGCGTCGCGACGGCGCTTGTAAACGGCGGGCTGCCCGGCCCCCTTCCGATTGAAAGCCGTATTGCATCCGATCTGGACACGTTTCGTCTGGAGATCGTGGTGCGACAGGTGCTGGAGCTGACACGATGATCCGATCCATGCTGCGGACTGCCCTTCTGGCACCGATGTTCCTGGCCCTCGCCATCGGATTGCTGTTCTCCACCTTCAACGGGGCGGCGGCGGAGAACGTGCCGGTACGCTTCGGTGATCATCCGGGATTCAGCCGCATGGTCTTCGACTGGCCAGCGCCTTCCGGCTACCAGGTGTCGGACAAGGGAAAGATCGTGGACATCACCTTCGATCGGGCGGGTGATTTCGACCTGACGGCCTTCCAGAAGATCGGCGCCCGGGCAATCGCCTCCGTCGACGTGCTGGAAAGCGGCCGCATCGTCCGCCTGGAACTGAAGAACGCGCGATTGGGCAAGCATTTCGTCGCCGGTGGCAAGGTCGTCGTCGATCTGAAACTGGACAGCAACAATTCGCCGACAGCCACGAAGCGGGCCGCGCCGCAGGCCACCAGAACCGCGACTCGACCGGTCAAGGCACCCCAGGCGGTAGCCCCCGCGGCCAGGTCGCGCCCGGCGTTCCGCAAGCCGGAAGCCACGACGGCACGGCCTGCGCGGGCAACGGAACCCGCCGCCGCAAGGGATGGCGATGCCGTCCAGGTATCCTATGATCTGCGGCCCGGACGGACGATCATGCGCTTTCACTGGCCCGAAAGGGTTTCGGCGGTTGCCGTGCACCGGGGGGAGCATATCTGGCTGGCGTTCGGTGCCGAACAGGCCATCGATCCCGGACCGCAAGGTGAAACCGTGCAGGGGCCGGTCGAGCGCGTGGTGACGGAGCCTTCGGCGACCGGGTCGGTCGTGCGCATCGACATCGCGGCCGGGGCCGCATTGTCGGTCACCGTCGACGGCAACGACCGGGTGGTCGATATCGGCGGCGGTCCTGGCCGCGCCGAAACGGCGACCTGGCTGGACGCCCAGGCCGCTGCCCCGGACGGGCCGCGGTGCTCCGCGGCGTGCGCCC
>CAJYBQ010000609.1 GCA_913064755.1 uncultured Alphaproteobacteria bacterium | reverse complement strand
GAGGTGAGGGAGGGCGCCGGTTTCGGCCGGCGGGTCGCGAATGCGCAACAGGTGCCGCGCCCAGTGCCGGTAATGGTCGGTATGGCCGAACATGATGGTTGCGGTGGTGCGGAACCCGGTCGCATGGGCGGCGCGCATGACGTCGAGCCACTGGTCGGAGCGCAGCTTGTCGGGGCAGAGCACCTCCCGCACTTCCTCGTCCAGAACCTCCGCCGCCGTGCCGGGCAGGGTGCCGAGGCCGTGTTCCTTCAGCCGCGCCAGGAAATCCGGCACGGACAGGTTCAGGGTCGCCGCGCCCTGCGCCACTTCCAGCGGGGAGAAGGCGTGGACGTGCATCTCGGGCGCGGCCTCGTGCACCGCGTCGAGGATGTCGAGATAGGTCTGGCCGGTATAGTCCGGATGAATGCCGCCCTGCATGCAGACTTCCGTCGCGCCCCTGTCCCAGGCTTCGCGCACCCGGCGGCGGATCTCGTCCAGGCCGATGTCATAGGGGCGTCCGCGCAGGTTCTCCGACAGCTTGCCCTTGGAGAAGGCGCAGAACTGGCATTTGAAATAGCAGACGTTGGTGTAGTTGATGTTGCGGGTGACGACGTAGGAAACGGTTTCGCTGCTGACCTGTCGTCGCAGCGCATCCGCCGCCTGCACGACGGCGACGAAATCCGCATCCCGCGCCCGGAACAGACGCACGATCTCTGCCGGTTCCAGCCGTTCCCCGGCCAGCGCCCGGTCGATGATCGGCTTCAGGGTGCTGGCGGGCCGCAGGGCGGGCATGTCGGGCACGGCATCATGTTCGCCCGGATGCCAGGCGTCTTCGCGCACCAGGCCCTGGCCGTCGATCCGGTCCAGGATCGGCTTGCGGAATGCCGGGTCGAGCCAGCGGTCGGCCTGTTCGATGTGTTCGGGATAGATCGGCAGCCGCTGTGCCAGTCGCTTGCCGGCCAGGGCGCTTTCCTTGCGCAGCAGTTCCAGGTGCGGCCAGGGCGCTTCCGGATTGACGAAATCCGGGGTCACGGGGGACACCCCGCCCCAGTCGTCGATGCCGGCCGCGATCAGCCGGGGCAGCACGCCGGGGCTGAGGTTCGGCGGCGCCTGGATGTGCATTTCCGGCGCGAACATCAGCCGCGCCATGGCAATGGTCCAGCACAGCTCGTCCAGGTCCGGTTCCGGCGCATCGACCATCTTGGTGCCGGGCTTGGCGCGGAAGTTCTGGATGATGACTTCCTGCAGATGCCCGTGCCGCGCATTCAGGTCGCGCAGCGCGATCAGCGCGTCCAGCCGCTCCGCCCGGGTCTCGCCGATGCCGATCAGGATGCCGCTGGTGAAGGGCACGGCGGCTTGGCCCGCGGCCTCCATGCAGGCAATGCGGACGGCAGGGTCCTTGTCGGGGGAGCCGAAATGCGGCCCGCCGCGCTGCATCAGGCTGGGTGCGGTGCCTTCCAGCATGATCCCCATGGAGACGGAGACTTCCCGCAGCCGGGCCAGGTCGTCCAGGTCCATCAGGCCGGGGTTGAGATGGGGCAGCAGCCCGGTTTCGCGCCAGACCAGTTCCGCCATGGCGTGCAGGTAGTCCAGCGTGGTGGCATGGCCGAGTTCTTCCAGCGCCTCCCGCGCCGCGCGGTAGCGCAGCTCCGGCTTGTCGCCCAGGGTGAACAATGCCTCGTTGCAGCCGGCCTCCGCGCCCTTGCGCGCAATCTCCAGCACCTGTTCGGGTGACAGGAAGGCGACTTCGCCCTTCTTCGGCGGCTCCGCGAAGGTGCAGTAGTGGCAGACGTCGCGGCAGAGATGCGTCAGCGGAATGAAGACCTTCCGCGAATAGGTCACCGTGTCGCCGTGGTAGCCGTCGCGTCGTGCCGCCGCCCGTGCCATCAGGTCGTGCAGCGGCAGGGTGGCGAGGGCGTCGATTGCCGCGCGGTCGGGCAGGGTATCGGTCATGCGCCGAGGTCCCTTTCACGCTGTGCCAGCAGACGTTCGGCAATGCCGTTGTCCTTCAGGAACCGGTGCGTGCGGGTGGTATGCGGCAGGTCGAGGAACTTCAGCACATCCTCCGGCGTGTCGATATCCAGGCCGAGGCCGGGCAGGGGCCGTATCTTCGGCGCGATACCCAGCATCTCGGCTTCCTTCAGGTGCGGCCCGAAGCTGTGATGCCCGACATGGCACCGGATCAGGTTCGGCGGTGTCGCGACGATGCAGTTGGTGGCGCGCGTGTCCTTCGACGTGCCCCGGGCCAGGGAACGATCGGGGGTGGCGTGCAGGGGGCGCATGCCAGCGGGCCGAACGGCCGTGCGGCACGGGGCTGACCCCCGCACCATGACCACGGCGCGTCTCACC
>CAJYBQ010000608.1 GCA_913064755.1 uncultured Alphaproteobacteria bacterium | reverse complement strand
TAGTGTGTACACGCCGCCCCCGCGGGTCTGGGTTTCACTTATGGACCGTGCGCGGGGTCGCGAACGCGAGCTGCTACGCCTTCTACCATGTATTGACGCGGAAGATCTCGGCTGCCGAGACGCCTGAGACCACCATCACCTACACGGCCATGGTCGGCTGCATCATTGCCAGTGTGCTGCTGGTCAACGGCGTCGAGATCCCGCGCTCCACCTGGCACTGGATCCTGTTCATCTCCATGGGTGCGCTGGGCGGGTTCGGGCATTACTTCGTGGTGAAGGCTTTCCAGCACGCCAATGCTTCGGTGCTCGCGCCATTCGGTTACGGACAGCTGATCGGCGCGACCCTGCTGGGCTATTTCGTCTTCGACACCTTCCCCGACCAATGGACCTGGATCGGCGCGTCCATCATTGTCGGCAGCGGCCTCTACATCGTCTATCGCGAACGCAAGGTCGCATAGGGCCTCGGCAACAGACTCATTGGTCCCCCCGAACCACGCGTGCTAATTTGCGCGCCTGCAAGGGGAGACATTCATGACTGACAAGATTGTTCGCATCGGTGGCGCGTCCGGATTCTGGGGAGACTCCGGTGTTGCCGCGCCGCAGCTGGTTCGACGGGCGGAGGTCGATTACCTCGTCTTCGATTACCTGGCCGAGATCACCATGTCGATCATGGCCCGGATGCGTGCGAAGGACCCGAACGCGGGCTATGCCGTCGACTTCGTGGCCGTCGCGCTGAAGCAGGTCATCCGGGAAATCGCGGACAGGAACATCCGGGTCGTCTCCAATGCCGGTGGCGTGAACCCCAGGGCCTGCGCCGATGCCATCCGCGCGCTGGCCGCCGAGGCCGGGGTGAAGATCAAGGTCGCCCATGTGGAGGGTGACGACCTGCTGCCGCGCGAGGAGGCGCTGCGGAAGGCCGGCATCACCGAGATGTTCTCCGGCGCGGCCTTTCCCGACAAGTGCTGGTCGATCAACGCCTATCTGGGTGCGATCCCGGTAGCGCGGGCGCTGGATGCCGGGGCACAGATCGTCGTTACCGGGCGCGCGGTGGATTCCGCGGTGACCCTCGGTCCCCTGATGCATGAATTCGGTTGGGCAGAGGATGCCTATGACCTGCTGGCGGCAGGCAGCCTGTGTGGCCACATCCTGGAATGCGGGGCGCAGGCGACGGGTGGCCTGTTCACCGACTACCAGGATGTGCCCGACTGGGACGACATCGGCTACCCCATCGCGGAATGCGCCGCCGACGGCAGCTTCACCGTCACCAAGCCCGATGGCACCGGCGGCATCGTCGTGCCCGGCACCGTCAAGGAACAGCTGCTTTACGAGATCGGCGACCCCAGCGCCTACCTGCTGCCCGACGTGACCTGCGACTTCACCGGGGTCGAGGTGACGGAAACCGGCAAGGACCGGGTGCTGGTGACCGGTGCCAGGGGCCGCGCGCCCTCCCCCCACTACAAGGTCTCGGCAACATTCCAGGACGGCTTCAAGGCCGTGGCCACCATGGTGATCGGCGGCTGGGATGCCGTCGGCAAATGCCGCAAGACCGCGGAAGCCATCCTGAAGCGGACCCGGCGCATGCTGGCGGAGCAGAACATGGGGGACTACACGGAAACCAGCATCGAGGTCCTGGGCGGCGAATCCATGTACGGCGCCCATTCCCGCACCCTCGGCGCGCGGGAAGCAATCATGAAACTGGCCGTGAAACACCCGGATGCCAAGGCACTGTCGATGTTCGCCAGGGAGATTGCGCCGGCCGGCACGTCCTTCAGCCAGGGCACCACGGGCTTCGGTGGCGGACGCCCCAAGCCGCAACCGGTGATCCGCCTGTTCTCCTGCCTTGTCGCCAAGCGCGAACTGGACGTCCGGGTGCACCTTGACGGCACCGAGATTCCCGTGAGCATTCCGATGGATGGCGGCCTGGACACCAACGACATCACGCGGCCCGAACCCGTCGCCGCCGCCGCGCCGGAGGGACCATTGGTTGAGGTGCCGCTGCTCGCCATCGCGCATGGCCGGTCCGGCGACAAGGGCGCCCATGCCAATATCGGCATCGTCGCCCGCGCGCCGGAATACCTGCCCCTGCTGCGCCATGCCCTGACGCCGGAAGTGGTCGGTGACTATTTCGCGCATGTCTTCGATGGCGAGATCAGGGTGGACCGCTATGACCTGCCGGGTATCGGCGCGATGAATTTCTTCCTGCATGAAGCGCTGGGCGGCGGCGGTGTTGCCAGCCTGCGAACCGACAACCAGGGCAAGGCCTACGCACAGATCATGATGGACCTGCCGGTGCAGGTGCCGGTTGCCTGGGGTGTGCATGCAGCCTTCGGCCGTGACACGGCAGCGG
>CAJYBQ010000607.1 GCA_913064755.1 uncultured Alphaproteobacteria bacterium | reverse complement strand
TACCGGATCGACCGAGGTGGGCCGCCGCATCCGTCGGCAAACCGCCGGCACCGGCAAGGGGCTGACGCTGGAGCTTGGCGGGAAATCGCCCTACATCATCTTTGACGACGCCGATATCGACAGCGCCATCGAGGGGCTGGTTGACGCGATCTGGTTCAACCAGGGGCAGGTCTGTTGCGCGGGATCGCGGCTCTTGGTGCAGGAAGGCATCGCGGAAGATGTCTATGCCCGGATCAAGGCGCGCATGGCCAAGCTGCGCATCGCCGGTGGTCCGCCCGCCAGTCACGCCATCGAACACCTGGCGGATGTGGTCAATGCCGACCAGTCGCTGACCCATCGCGGGCGCTTCATCGATCTGCAATGGCTCTGGCAGATCGGGGATGTGCCCTATCACATCCACATCCAGCGTGGCATGGTGCTGGAACGGGTCCGTGGCCCTGTGCTGATGCGGTCGCACACCTTCGCCATCCGCGGCGCCCGGGAACACTGGGAGAGATTCTGGGCACCGATGCCCGATCCCGGCTTCCACGACCTCTTCGCGATGACAAAGGCCCATCGCGCCAGCATCGACGGCAACCTGCAGCCGCTGATGGCCAACCTGCGCTATTTCAAGGACCTGCTGGCGGCACCGCGCCGATTGTCGGAGGACGGGCACCATGGTTGAGCTGGAACCGATTGTCGGGCGCTACATGACGCTGGATATCGAAGGCCGCGCCTGCCGCATCTACTTCGAGGAGGCGGGCACCGGCATTCCGCTGCTCTGCCTGCACACGGCAGGTGCGGACGGGCGCCAGTTCCGCCACATGATGCTGGACCCGGCAATCACGGACAGGTACCGCGTCATCGCCTTCGACCTGCCCTGGCATGACAAGTCCCTGCCTTGGGACGGGTACCAGGACGAGGACTATGCCCTGACGACGGATTTCTACAGCGCGGCGATCATGGGCGTGGCACAGGCGCTGGACCTGGACCGGCCGGTGGTCATGGGCTGCAGCATGGGCGGGCGCATCGTGCTGCACCTGGCCCATGCCTTCGCCGATGACCTGCGCGCCGTCATCGGCCTGGAGGCCGCGGATCACCAGCAGCCCTGGTACGACACCGAATGGCTGAACCGCCCCGACGTGCATGGCGGGGAAGTATGTGCGGCCATGATCTCCGGGCTGGTGGCCCCGCAGAGCCCCGACCGCCATCGCTGGGAAACCCTCTGGGGGTATCTCAGCAGTGGTCCCGGCGTCTTCAAGGGCGACCTGCACTTCTATCGCGCGGATTCCGACTTCCGCGACCGGGTGCACCTGATCGACACCACCCGCTGCCCGGTCTTCCTGCTGACCGGGGAATACGACTTTTCCTGCACACCGACGGATACGCTGCGCACGGCCAAGGACATTCCCGGTGTCGAGGCGGAGATCATGGAGGAACTGGGCCATTTTCCCATGTCGGAGAACCCGGAGAAGTTCCGCGGCTATATCCTGCCGGTCCTGGATCGGGTGAGCCGCCTGTGACCCGCGCTCGGCCTGCGACGGTGTCGGCACCCGCCCGCCGACGATCCTGCGTCATGTCGCCGGGGGTCGTGATGCGCGTGGCCTACGCCACCGGGTACCCGGCATGCTGATCCCGGGCCGGGGGGAGATCGCGTCGGCCCTGCAGGGGACATACCGGATCGCCCTTCGCGACCCGGCCGGGGCATGGATGCTGGACGATTCCGTCGCCGGCGTCCGGAAGTCCTTCTTCGTCGCCGTCCTGCTCGCGCCGCTCTATGCGCTGGTCGTGATCATCCGCAGCTATCTGGATCAACCGCCCGACGCCGCGCTCGGCGTATTCCTCGTCGAAGGATCCGCCTATTTCGCGGGCTGGCTGGTATGGCCTGTCATCGCCTTCGAGATTGCGCGGTGCTTCAGCGTCCGCACCGCCTGGCGCCGCTACGTGGTGGCCTACAACTGGTCCCATGTCTGGATCATGCTGCTGCAACTGCCCCTGCTGGCGCTGAGCCAGAGCGGGCTGATGGCGTCGCAGGCCGGCGGCTTTGCCACCATCGTCACCTTGTTGCTGGTGGTCGCGTACCGTTTCCTGCTGGCGCGGGACGTCCTGGGCATCGACCGCCATGCCGCCGTGGGCGTGGCCTTCCTCGACCTGATCGTCAGCGTGGCCTGGTCACTGCTGGTGATCCGCCTGGTCGCCCCCTATGTCGGTCTGCCCGACCCGGGTTGATCAACTGTCCGGCGGATAGTCCGCACGCAGGAAATACAGCCCCGCGGCGGGGGCGGTCGGTCCGGCGGCGCGCCTGTCGCGTGCCGCCAGTGCCCGGGTCACGTCATCGGGCGTCCAGCGGCCCTTTCCCACGTCCACCAGGGTG
>CAJYBQ010000606.1 GCA_913064755.1 uncultured Alphaproteobacteria bacterium | reverse complement strand
GAGAGGGGGGGGTGGGCAGAGCCGCGAGGAGGGCGGGGGGGGGGGGGCGGCGGGAGCCGGGGGCGGGAGGGGGGCGGAGAGGGCCCGTCGGGTCTGGCGGGAGGGGGCATCGGGGAGACGGGTGAGGGTGTAGGGAGGCCGCGGCGGATCGAGAGCGGCAGGGGGGTGGCCGGCCAGGAGAAGGGGGGGCCGCGCCGCGCGCCCGCGCCGGATGAGCACGGCGACGCGATCAGAAGCGCGCTGGATGGCGGTGGCCTGCCCTGGGAAGACTGACGATCAGGCGGCCGTCCTGGCGTCCACGATCTCGACGATGTCGGCCATGATGGCGGACAGGTCGAAATCCTTCGGGGTGTAGATGCCGGCAATGCCCGCGGCTTTCAGGCTGACGGCGTCGGCTTCGGGGATGATGCCGCCGACAACCACCGGGATGTCGCCCAGACCTTCCGCGCGCAGGCCGACCATGACGTCGCGGGCGAGGGCGGCGTGGCTGCCCGACAGGATCGACAGGCCGACCAGGTGGACGGCTTCCTCCAGCGCGGCATCGACGATCTGCTGCGGTGTCAGGCGGATGCCTTCGTAGACCACTTCCATGCCGGCATCGCGGGCGGCGACGGCGATCTGTTCGGCCCCGTTGGAATGGCCGTCGAGGCCGGGCTTGCCGACCAGGATCTTGATCCGGCGTCCCAGCCGGGCCGAGACTTCCTCGACCCGCTTGCGCACGTCCACCAGGCTGGCCGCGGCGACGCCGACGGCCCCGCCAACGCCTGTCGGTGCGCGATATTCACCGTAGATGCGGCGCAGCGTGTCGGCCCATTCGCCGGTGGTGACCCCGGCCCTTGCCGCGTCGATGGAGGCCTGCATGATGTTGCGGTCCTCGCGGGCTGCCGTGTCGAGTTCGGCCAGCGCCTTCTCGACCGCGACATTGTCACGGGAAGCGCGCCAGGCCTGCAGGGCCGCGACCTGGTCGGTTTCCGCGGCATCGTCCACGGTCATGATCGCGTCCGCCGAATCGGCCAGCGGTGACGGCGCGCTTTCGGTGAAGCGGTTGACGCCGATAACCGGAATCTCGCCTTTCATGATGGCCTGGACGCGGCGGGCATTGCTCTCCACCAGCGCCTCCTTCATGTAGCCGCTTTCCACGGCGGCCAGCGCGCCCCCCAGCTTTTCGATGGTGGCCAGTTCGGCGCGGGCGGAGTCCTTCAGTTCCTGCACCTTGGCCTCGATCACGGGGGAGCCGTCGAAGATGTCGCCATATTCCAGCAGGTCGGTCTCGTAGGCCACGATCTGCTGCAGCCGCAGGCTCCACTGCTGGTCCCAGGGGCGCGGCAGGCCCAGCGCCTCGTTCCACGCGGGCAGCTGCACGGCGCGGGCGCGGGCGTTCTTCGACAGCACCACGGCCAGCCTTTCCAGCAGGATGCGGTAGACGTTGTTTTCCGGTTGCGGTTCCGTCAGCCCCAGGCTGTTGACCTGCACGCCGTAGCGGAAGCGGCGGAACTTCTCCTCCTCCACCCGGTAGCGGTCGGCCAGCAGTTCGTCCCACAGGTCGACGAACGCGCGCATCTTGCACATTTCCTCGATGAAGCGGATCCCGGCATTGACGAAGAAGCTGATGCGACCGGCGACGGCGCTGAACAACTCCACCGGCACCTCGCCCCGGTCACGCACCGTGTCCAGCACCGCGATGGCCGTGGCCAGTGCGAAGGCCAGTTCCTGCTGCGGCGTCGCACCGGCTTCCTGCAGGTGGTAGGAGCAGATGTTGGTCGGGTTCCACTTCGGCGCCTCGCGCGCGGTCCAGGCGATCAGGTCGCCCGTCAGTTTGAGGCTGGGGCCCGGCGGAAACACGTAGGTGCCGCGCGACAGGTATTCCTTCAGCACATCGTTCTGGGTGGTGCCGGCGAGCGCGCCCCGATCCGCCCCCTGTTCTTCCGCAACCGCGACGTAAAGCGCGAGCAGCCAGGGCGCGGTCGCGTTGATCGTCATCGAGGTGTTCATCCGATCCAGCGGGATCCGGTCGAACAGCCGGCGCATATCGCCCAGATGCGCGACCGGCACGCCGACTTTGCCGACCTCGCCCCGCGCCAGCAGATGATCCGGGTCGTAACCCGTCTGCGTCGGTAGATCGAACGCGACCGACAGGCCCGTCTGCCCCCGCGCCAGATTCGAGCGGAACAGCCGATTGCTCGCGTCGGCGGACGAATGGCCGGCATAGGTGCGGAACAGCCAGGGGCGTTCCCGGTCTCCGGGCGCGCTGGACATGATAAGCCGCGGGTTGGTGCAGCTCCACACCGCTACAGGATCTCGGTGTCATCCGTCGGTTTTCTCTCGGCCCACGAGGGACTAGTCACACAATTCAGCCGCGACTCTGTGCGGCGTACCGCTA
>CAJYBQ010000605.1 GCA_913064755.1 uncultured Alphaproteobacteria bacterium | reverse complement strand
CACATGTTGCGCAGTTCCCCACCGTCGTTGAAGCCCCATACGGGGCCGATACGGTCGGCCACCCCCGCGTTCAGCCAGGTCCGCACCGTCTCCTGCTGGTTCAGGTATCCGGTGGCGGTGACGATCAGGTCGACCTGGCGGCTCGTGCCGTCATCCAGTTCGACACCTTCAGGCGTGAACTGCCTGATGCGGTCATTGTGCAGCAACGCAATGTCGCCGCTTGCGATCAGGTCGGAACAGCCGACGTTGAAGTAATAGCCTCCGCCGCGTTGCAGGTACTTCATCTGGAACCCGGTCTCGCCCTCTCCGAAATCCAGCTTGAATCCCCTGGCCGCCAACCCGTCCAGCAATTCCGCGTCCGCCTGCTTCATCTCGGCAGTGGAGAGCTGGTAGGACCGACGCAGGACGGGGAAGGGGAAGGACGCGGCCAGCAGATCACAGTCATCCAGTGGCGGCCCTTCGTCATAGAGGGCATAGACCTTCTGCGCCTGGGCCAGGCTGACGATGTAACTCGGGCTGCGCTGTACCATGGTCACATCGGCACCGCTGGCGTGCAGGTCCTGGGCGACGTCATGGGCGCTGTTGCCGGTGCCGATCACCATTGCCCGCTTGCCTGCCCAGGCCTTGCCATCGGTATAGCTGCCGGAATGCATGGTGGTGCCGGTGAAGCTGTCCAGTCCGGGCAGGTCCGGCGTCACCGGAATGGCGCTGACACCCGTCGCGAAGATGACGTGGCGCGGGCGGATCGTGCGCCTGTCGCCCGCACCGGTTTCGAGCTGCAACGACCAGGTTCCGGTCGCGGCATCATGCGCCCCGCCAACCAGCGCCGTATCGGTCCAGCAATTCAGTTCCATTGCCTCGACGTAGAACTCGAACCAGTTGGCCAGCATGTCCTTGGGAATGTAGACCGGCCATGTCGGGGGAAACGGCATGTAGGGCAGGTGATTGACGTAGACTTCGTTGTGCAGGGTCAGGGAGTGATAGCGGCTGCGCCAGTTGTCACCGACCCGCTTGTTGCGTTCGATCAGCAGGGTATCGACACCCAGCGCGTTCAGCCGGGCCGCTATGGCCAGCCCGGCCTGTCCGGCGCCCACCACCACGACCGCCGGTTCACGGTCCGCGTAGGCACGGGCGCGATCGCGATGGTCCTGCCAGTTGGCCCCGCCGAACTCCCGGGCGAAGGCGTCTCCCCCGGCACGGGCCGCGCTCAGCCGTTCCGGGTGGTCATGCAGATCGTGCAGCGTGGTCAGCAGGGTCCAGGCCCGCATCTGGCCTGTTCCGGCCGGGTCGTCCACCAGGCGGACAACGCCCTCGCCATGGCCGGAGGCGGTGCGGAACCGGAACAGCACTTCCAGCGATTCCCGTCCGGCACGCCGCACCAGGCGCGGCGGCGTTCGATCCTCCGCAAGCCTGAAACCTTCCGGGGCCGTTGCAGCCAGGGTGCTGGCCAACCGGTCGCGAATGGCCGACCTGCCGCTGACCGTCACCAGGTGCCAGCTGAAGCCGAGAATGTCCCGCCAGTGGCCATCGTCCAGGAACAGGGTGGCCGCGGCATCCGCGTCACGGCGCGAGAGCGCGCGACCGAATGCGTTCAGCCACGTGGTGGCGGCTGCCGCGTCCGATGTTTCGGACACGGCAGCGGGCCTTTCGGTGGACAGCCCGGCGGGCACTTCGGTCGCCTCAGGCGTTGACATCGACGATGACACGCCCGCGTACCTGGCCGGCAAGGATCTGCGGTGCCGGGTCCAGGACACGGGCCAGCGGCACTTCCTCGACCATGTCGGCCAGCTTGTCCTTGGGCAGGTCGGTGGCCATGCGATTCCAGGCCTCCTGACGGGCAGCCATCGGCGCGAAGACGCTATCGACACCGGCCAGGGTCACGCCCCGCAGGATGAACGGCAGCACCGTCGTCGGCAGATCGGCACCGCCGGCGAGACCGCAGGCTGCGACCGCGCCACCATAGTTGGTCTGCGCCAGTGCATTGCCCAGCGTGGTGGAGCCAACCGTGTCGATGACACCGGCCCAGCGCGGCTTCTGGAACGGCTTTCCGGCTTCGGACAGGGTGTTCCGGTCGATCATTTCCGATGCCCCGAGCGCGCGCAGGTAATCATGGGTTTCGGCGCGGCCGGTGGATGCGGCGACCGTATAGCCAAGCTTGGCCAGGATGGCGATGGCGACGGAGCCGACACCACCGGCGGCACCCGTGACCAGGATGTTGCCGTCCTTCGGCGTGACGTCGTCCTTCTCCAGCGCCCGCACCCACAGCATGGCGAGGTAACAGGCCGTGCCGATGGCCATTGCCTGCCTCATGACTATGCTGGTGGGCGACTTCCCCAGCATGCCGGCTCGGCACGGACAGTCTCGGCGCTGCCCACCCGCAGTGGACGGGTG
>CAJYBQ010000604.1 GCA_913064755.1 uncultured Alphaproteobacteria bacterium | reverse complement strand
CGCCAAGTCCCGCCCGTTGGCGCGCCTTGGATACCTGGACTACACGGTGGTGGAGGAAACCTTCTCCATGGACCGTCCCGACTGGGGTTGCCTGCCGGCCCACGCCGTCAACGGCAGTGGGCCGCACGCCACCATCGGGGTTTCGGCGCAGTACCAGTGATCTTGCCGGCTATTCGGCGGCCTGGGCCATCCGGGGGGCGGGGGGCGTGTCCTCGTCATCGGCACCGGAGACACGGTCATCCTCTGCCGAGGATTCCTCGGCCAGGGCCCGGACCAGCGTCGAGATCGCGCCGCGGATGGAACTGTTGTCGAGGCGGCCGAAGTTTCGCGCCAGGTCGATCGTGGTGCGGTTGGTGCCACCGTGCGCCAGTTCGTTCACGGTCTGGGTGGCCTCGCCTTCCAGCCCTTCGAAGAAGAAGCCCACGGACGAGCCCAGTTGCCTGGCCACTTCGTAGAGGCGCCCCGCGCTGACCCGGTTGGCACCGGTCTCGTATTTCTGCACCTGCTGATAGGAAATCCCCAGCAGCGAGGCCAGATCATGCTGCGTCATGCCCAGTTCGGCGCGACGGCTGCGGATGCGCTCTCCCACGTGGCGGTCGATATGGCGAAGGTGTTGCATTGTGAGAGCCCAATTCTGCTTGATGACACGAAATGCGGTGAATCCCCGTGCAGGGCCACGCTTTTCACCTGAATTGATCCTTCCCTATTCAATTGCCGTGCCGACGCGTCGAAAGTCCGGCGGCACAGTGCGGGCATCGCTTGATTTCGCCCTGCCCGCGTGAGACATACGTTTCATGGAAAACGTTCGACCGTACTGGCGATCTGCCGGGCGTGCCGCACTGCTGGGCGGAGCGCTGTTTCTCATCGCGGCCTGCTCCGATGACAAGGCCGGGAAACCCGTGGCCCAGGCACCGGAGGAAACCCCGGTCGAGGTCATCTACAACCAGGGCCTGGACGAGGTCACGGCGGGTGAATACGACAATGCCGCCCTGACCTTCGACCTGGTGGAGCGACAGTATCCCTATTCCGTCTGGGCCACCAAGGCACAGCTGATGGCGGTGTTTTCCTATTACATGACCAACGACTACGACCTTGCCATCGGCGCGGCGGATCGCTTCATCCGGCTGCATCCGGGCAGCCCCGACGCGGCCTATGCCCACTACATGGTCGCCGTCAGCCACTACGAGCAGATCACCGACATCGGTCGGGATCAGGGGCGGACGGTCAAGGCGCTGGAATCGCTGGAAGAAGTCATTCGACGCTTCCCCACGTCCGCCTATGCCCAGGATTCGCAGGCGAAGCTGGCGCTGGCTCAGGACCACCTGGCGGGCAAGGAGATGGAGATCGGGCGCTACTACCTGGAACGGGAACACTACGTCGCGGCCATCAACCGGTTCCGCACGGTGGTGCGTGATTACCAGACCACCAGCCACACGCCGGAGGCGCTGCATCGCCTGACCGAGACCTACCTGCTGCTCGGCGTGATCGACGAGGCGCAGGCGACGGCCGCCGTGCTGGGTCACAACTTCCCCAACAGTGTCTGGTACCGGGATTCATACGCGCTGCTTTCCGGTCAGAAACTGGCCCCGCAGGAAGATGAAGATTCCTGGATTGCCGGTATCTGGAACGCCGTCTTCTGACGGACACGCCATGCTGAGATCGCTCGCGATACGCGACATTGTTGTCTTCGACCAGCTGGATCTGACCCTGGCCAACGGGCTGTGCGCGCTGACCGGCGAGACCGGGGCCGGCAAGTCCATCCTGCTCGACTCGCTCGGCCTGGCGCTGGGGGCCCGGGCGGAGGGGCGGCTGGTCCGCACGGGCGCCGACCGGGGCGGCGTCACCGCAACCTTCGACCTGCCTGCGGACCACCCCGTGTGCCGGTTGCTGCAAGAGAACGAACTGCCTGTCTCCGATGAAATCATCCTGCGCCGGTCCGTGGCGCTGGACGGGCGCAGCCGCGCCTGGATCAATGACCAGCCCGTCAGCGTCGGCCTGCCCGCCAGCATTGGCGCGCGCCTGGTGGAAATTCACGGTCAGGCGGCGGCGGTTGGCTTGCTGGAGGCCGCCAGCCATCGCCCGCTCCTGGAGGCCCTCGCCGGTCTGGACCCCGGCGGGGCGGCAGCCGGCGCTCCAGCCAGCCGCGAGCTCCAGGGTCGAGTCGCCGATGACCCAGCTCTCCTGGAGGTGAATGCCGTCGTGCTGGCGGGCGTGGTACACCGCGCCGGTGTTCGGCAGCAGGAAGACGGAGTCCTTGCAGTGGGGCTCCTTGCAATGGACCGGGTCGTCCAGGCAGGCGTAGCTGCGGCGGACCTGCACGCCCTGCGCCGACAGCTCGGTGAGGTGCTTGGCCTCGAACTCGAGCCAGCGGGCGTGCTTCACGTGGCCGCGGC
>CAJYBQ010000603.1 GCA_913064755.1 uncultured Alphaproteobacteria bacterium | reverse complement strand
CCCAGGATTGCAAGCCAGTCAGGACCAGCACCGAAACGGATCTGGTCCTTTTCGATGGTACAGCCGATATCGACCTCCGCCGATGGTTCGGTGAAGGGGAAATAGCTGGTGCGGAAGCGAATGCGCACTTCATCCAGTTCGAAAAAGGCACTGCAGAAAGCCTCCAGCGTGCCTTTCAGGTGCCCCATGTGCAGGTTCCGGTCGATCACCAGTCCTTCGATCTGATGGAACATCGGGGTATGGGTCATGTCGGAATCGGAACGGTAGGTGCGGCCCGGAATGACGATCCTGTGCGGCGGGTCCTGCGTCTCCATGGTGCGGATCTGCACCGACGACGTATGGGTCCGCAGCAGCATGCGCTCGCCGTCTTCCTTCAGATCGAAGAAGAACGTGTCGTGCATGTCCCGCGCCGGGTGGGCCGGCGGGAAGTTCAGTGCCGTGAAGTTGTGGAAGTCGTCTTCGATGTCCGGGCCCTCGGCAATCGCGAAGCCCATGTCGGCGAAGATTTCCGTGATCTCGTCCACCACCTGGCTGACCGGATGGATGCGCCCTTCGACTTCGGGGCGGCTGGTCAGGGTGATGTCGACCTGTTCGGCGCTCAGACGCGCTTCCAGCTCTTCGCGCTTCAGCGCGCTGCGCCGGTCGTCGATCGCCTGGTTGAGGGTGTTCGTGAGGGCATTCAGTCGGGGGGCGACCTGCTGGCGCTCCGCCGGATCCATCTTGCCCAGGCCGCGCATGACTTCGCTCAGCCGGCTCTTCTTGCCAAGCGTGGCGACGCGTGCCGCTTCCAGGTCAGCCAGGTTGGCCGCACCGGAAATCTGGCCGGTCAGCTCGGCCTCGAGACTTTCGATATCCATTTGCAAACGCTGCTCGCTGTTGGTCCGGCAGGAACAGGCCTGAACCGTCTTCAGGTACGGGCCTGTTCCACCAGATCAATCGAGGCGTCAGCCGCCGGTCTTTGCCTCGGCGGCGTACTTTGCCTCGCGGGCGGCCCGGGCCTGATCGACCAGAACCTTGAAGGCCGCGGGATCGCGCACGGCGATATCGGCCATGACCTTGCGGTCGACTTCGATCCCGGCATGCTTCAGGCCTTCGATGAAGATGCCATAGGTCATGCCGTGTTCGCGCACGCCAGCGTTGATGCGCTGGATCCACAGGGCGCGGAAGTTCCGCTTCCTGACCCGGCGGTCGCGATAGGCGTACTGCAGCGACTTCTCGACCCGCTCACGGGCGATACGGATGGTGTTCTTGCTACGACCCCGGAAGCCCTTGGCCTGTTCCAGGATATCCTTGTGGCGCGCCCTGCTGGCGACGCCACGTTTTACACGTGCCATTTCTCTGCGTCTCCTTCAGGTCAGCCGTAAGGCATGTATTTTTTGACGATCTTGGCATCGGCGTCGGCCATGATCGTGGTTCCGCGCTGATTGCGGATCTGCTTCTGGGTGCGTTTGATCATGCCGTGGCGCTTGCCCGCCTGCTGCATGCGCACCTTGCCGGTGGCAGTAAGGCGGAACCGCTTCTTGGCGCCGCTCTTCGTCTTCATCTTGGGCATTTGCTTCCTCTCTCGATGGATGATGATTCCGACACCTGTCCGGGGTCGATATCATCTGCTGAACGGTCAACGCGGCATGCCCTGCCGGAAGACCGGTGAACGGCGGCTTATACCGACTGCCCACCCGGGTTTCAAGCGTTGCGGACCGTCCCCGGCATTCCCCTCGCAAGCAGGTGCAGGAAACCCTTGGCCGGGAGGGGTGGATCATGCTACTTTACGCAGCGTAAACCTCGTGAAGCGGAGGCTAGAAAAATGACGCCACCGAACTGTTTGACGACGATCTGAACATTGGGTGCAGGATACGGTTTCGACCGTCTGCACCGCTGATCTGAACGCAGCGCCGGATGGATGGCTGTAACAGGTTTCCACCGACGCGTCCCGGCCGGGCAGATCCCCGGCCACACTGCACAGCAGTGAAAGCTGCCAATGACCCCGCGCAGGGCCATGCACCGACCGGTCACGTCCTTTCCCGCCAGTCGGATGCCAGTCCTCCCTGCATAATGGGGTGTCACATGGTGACAGACGGCAGCGACAATCACGGGCCGCCAGGCCCATGCTGGACCCCGCCGACATCCCCAATTCGGCGGGGTCTTGCCGTGTGCTACACATCGCAGTGCGATGAACCAGGACAGCTTTGAAATCAGGCGATTCCCTGCCGCTGACGTTTCAGCAATTGCGCGTCTCTACGGGCGCGCGGTCCGCATCCGCGCCGCACATGCCTATCCACGCAAGGCGCTCATCGCCTGGGCCACGCCGCATCTCGGCATGAAGCCGGTCCCCGCGCCGGTGCTGGCCACCCGGCCCTTGGTCGCGCTCTATCACGCAGGGCCCCTGCTGGGGG
>CAJYBQ010000602.1 GCA_913064755.1 uncultured Alphaproteobacteria bacterium | reverse complement strand
CCCGCCCCGCCCTGCCGGCCGCCTGCCTGCCGCTCTCCGTAGGCCGTGCCCACCGCCGCCTTGCCCGCGGAATGCAGCGCCGTCCGCCCCTCCGGGTATCGCTTCATGGAGTCCGAGGGCGCCTCGTAGGCCAGGTACATGTTGGACCACATGGTGTCGCCGCCATGGTCGGGCACCTGGCGCGCCAGCAGGATCGATCCGAGCGGTGGTTCTTCCTGGAACGTCACGTCCGAGTGCCAGGCGCTGGCCGATGAACGGTTTTCCTTCGAACTCTTGAGGATCAGCACTTCCGGCTGATCGGGCAGGCTGGGCGCGTAGGGGTGAACATGCAGCGTACCGAACTGCCGCGCGAAGGCCACGTGTTCCGCCGGGGTCACGTGCTGGTCCCTGAAGAAGATCACCTGGTGCGCCATCAGCGCGTCATGCACTTCCTGAAAGACCTGGTTGCCCATCGGCTCGGCCATGCTGACACCGCTGATCTCGGCACCCAGCGCACCGGCTATCGGCTTCACTTCAATCCGTTCGTAACCCATCTCGCGTCTCCTCCCCAGGATGCCCGATTGTCATCATGGCGCTTACGCAGCCACCTGCCCGGACTTCTTGCTTGCCTGCTCTTTCAATGGTGCAGACACCCCGCCGACCCACATGTCGACAAGCGTGTCGAGGGCGCGGGCCACGTCGAACTGACGTCCCGCCGCCGCCATGCGCGTGCGATTGGCATCGATGTCCGCCAGTGCGAACGTGCCCGCCCGCATCATCATGACGAAACGCTGCCGCACGACATTCTCCGGCAGTTCCGGCAACAATCCCTTGAGAAGGTCGAATGCCCGAAGCAACCCGTTGTCGAAACGACCGCGCACGAAATCGTTGATGTTGGTATCCGGCGACAGGAACATCTCGGTCAGGAAGCGGATGTAGTTGGTGGATGAATCATCGCGCCAGAGGAACTTCGCCACCGGCATCACCACGGCCTCCGCCACGCCCCTGACGTGGTCCATCCGCCCGTCCGCCTCCATTTCCGCGATCAACTGGACGCGGTCCTGGTCGATCAACCGCATCCGTTTCTCGAAGATCGCCGCGATCAGGCCGTCGCGCGAACCGAAGTGGTAGTGCAGCGCCGATGCATTCCGCTGACCGGCCTCGCGCGTGATCTCGCGCAGCGACACACCGTTGATGCCGCGCTCCCCCAGCAATCGTTCGGCTGTCAGCAGCAGACGATCACGTGTGTCCAACGGGCGGTCACGGGTGCTCAACGACACTTCCTCCGATACGAAATCCGGTCTTCTGCCAAAATCATCAAGAACGCTAATACGGGTGCATTATCGACGCAAGTCCCCTGCTTGGTTCCCCTCGACGGCCAGGCCTGCCCACGACATGCCTGGCGCAGCCGTAGATTGACCGCCCTGCGCAGGTTAATCTAACTTCATTAATCCGCAATCCGGATTTCATGCTCGGGGAGGGCACGATGGACTTCGATCACACGCCACGCACGCAGGCCATTGCCGCCCAGGTCGAGGAGATCTTCCACAACGACATCCTGCCGCGCAATCGCGAATACATGGTGGCGACGGAGCGTGATCACGACCTGACACCCGCCCTGCTGACCGACCTGAAGAAGAAGGCATTCGACCTCGGCTTGTGGAACATGGCGCTGCCGCAGCTTGGCGATGACGAACCGGGCACCAGGCTGAGCAACCCCGAATTCGCCGCCGTGGCCGAGATCCTCGGCCGGGTCGGCTCGGCGTCGGAAGTGTTCAACGGCCATGCGACCGCCCCGCCCAACATGGAAATCCTGCAGACGTTCGACGCGGCCGATCCTACGGCCGAGCGGCCTGCGCCGCTGCTGCAGGGGCAGGGCCGGTCCGGCCTCTTCGACAAGGGCATCAAGGCCGGGGACGAGCCCGTCCAGCGAGTGTGTCAGGATCAGCGATCCGAGGTGTGGAATGCCAATCTCGAAATCGTTGGACCGGGTTTCCTGATTTGGCAGCGCAAACAGGATCAGCGGCACGTTGCCCCCGGTTTCCCAATGGCCCTCCATCGCGGCGACGCGAATGACCTCGCTCAGTCCGTCCTCGAGCTCCACGCCGTGGATCTCGGTGCGCGGGGTCATGATCTCCGCGACGTCGACGTCGCTGAACTCCATCACGTTCTCGATCAGCTCTCGCTCGGTCGCGTCGAAGTCGTTCTTGCGCGCGCTGTCCTCGATCACCTCGCGTAGGCCTTCGACGATCTCTCGGGTCTCCGCAGTCTCTTGGGTGACGCCGATCACGCGCAGCATGGCGCGGTTCAGGCCGTCGAGCACCCAGACGATCGCCTGGAGTGGCAACTGGAGCACGCGGAACGCGGGCAGCACGCGCAGGAGGATGCGATCCCCGAAGCGACGCGCCACCGCATCCGGAAGGGACT
>CAJYBQ010000601.1 GCA_913064755.1 uncultured Alphaproteobacteria bacterium | reverse complement strand
TCGTGCATCCTTCGGTTCATCGCGCCCTTCGCGCGTGGGGACCACCTTACCCTTCCGTGCCCTCAGGCGTTCGATCTCCCCGTTGGCCTCCTCGGCGAAGCGACCATCCGGAAACAGCCAGATATATTCCATGAGTGCCTGCGGCACGCCCGAATCCATCACCCCGTTCCAGAAGTCTTCCTCGAAGGTCGCCGACGGCTGTTGTTGAGCGGCGACCGGCATCGCGGGCAGCAAGAGACAAGCAAGCAACACGGTCATCAGAATGCGCATCGGAATTTCACCTTCCACCTGTTCGGTCGGAATACTCAGGGGTAGCCTCGGCCTGCTGCCCGGTCCTGTCACGCGAGATGCCGGATTGATCCGAGGCGCGGCTTCTCAAAAGGCAGTCAGAGGCATTGTCCCCTGACATTGCAGATCATCGCCGCCTTCTCTCCCTGCTCCAGCATGAGATACCGATAGTATCGCAATTTTCCGGGTTTCTCGCCGACGATCAGATAGCAGTTCGGCCTGCCGCCGGTTGGTTGCAGCGAACGACCATCCGTGTCTGCCAGAAGAAGTGTCTCATCAACCAGGAAAAACACTTCATCAGGAACGCTGACACCGGCAAAACCGAAGGACATGGGCTGACAATCCCGCGCGAACGTCAGATTGCCGGTCGCAAGAACAGCCATGCAGAGGGTCTAGCCGGCGTCAGACCCGAGACGGCCCAGACGTTCACTGCAGGTCTGCTTGACCGCGACGGGCGGGGCAGCGGGGATGACCATCCGTTTTTCGGGCGCTGCCGGCTGTTCGGACGTCGCCGAATCTGTTTTCCGGTCGACAGGTTGCGGGTCGGCCTCCGCCGCGCCGCCATCCGCCGGTCGGGCATCATTCGGTTCATCGCGCCCATCGCCCGAGGGAACGACCTGACCCTTCCGTGCCCTCAGGCGTTCGATCTCCACGTTGGCCTCCTCGACGAAGCGACCATCCGGAAACAGCCAGATATATTCCATGAGTGCCTGCGGCACGCCTGAATCCTTCACCCCGTTCCAGAAATCCTCCTCGAAGGTCGCCGACGGTCTCTGCTGTGACGATGCCGGCACCATCGGCAACAGGAAACAGGCGAGCAGGATGCACAGCAGAAAACGCATGATGAAGTCATTTCCGATCAGTTGAAGCCGAACGCGCAGGCAAACCTCGTCGCTGCCCAGCACCCTGTCAACGCCAGCACGGGTCCGACAGACGTGGCGCCGGGCCGAAAGCGGCGCCACACCTTGCGTTCGCCGCAACCTGTTCCGTGCCCCATCGTCCGGCTGAGTCCGAAGGCCGTGCCTGCCGCCCGAAAAAGCGGCACTTCGAGAATTTGGTTACTTTGAAGCGCCTGAACGCCTATGATGCGGATTGCCGAAATGGCCCTGAATTGTTCCAGCGTGTTTCCGGAGAGTACTTGCCCGCCATCACGGGCGCTCCTTCGTTTCCATACTGCGATCGCGACCAGTCACTGGAGATACCCCATGCAGCGTTCGACACCCAGCAAGGCCGACGAGAAGATGGCTCTGGAGGAGCGCAAGGCGCGGCAGATCATCAAGGACAAGGAAACCGCTCGTATTGCCCGCAACGCCAAGGTCGAAAAGCTGAAGGCCCTGCGCATTGCCAAGGAAGCCGCCGACCTGGCAGCCAAGGAGGCCGAGGCCGCGGCGAAGCCCGCACCGAAGAAGCGCAAGGCCGCGGTGAAGAAGAAGCCCACGGCCTGACCGGCTCACCACCGCTTCGGTTCGCCGGAAACTGCACGCAACGCCAGCAACCTTCCCGCAGGGTGTGAATACTGTCACATGCGCCCGATGGATATGGTCGGCGGCTGTCCGCTGCCCTTGAAATGACACAATCCAGCCCGACATAGCACGGACTAGTATTGCCGAGCATTGACTGGCGGGCGTTCCGTTTTCCAGTCGTCGCCCGAGTGCCGTTCGGGCATGCGAGGAGTTGTCGTTGGGGCACGGACCGGCGTTGGTCCGCAGCCAGGGCGTTTCCATCGGAAGGGAAGTTTCGCCATGAAGTCAGTACGCATTCTCGCCGTCGGCCTCGCCATGCTTGTCGTGGCAGGCTGCAGCGGCATTCACTCGAATGACACCTACAAGCGTGGCGAACTTGGCCGCTCGGCCCAGATCGAGAAGGGCGTGATCGTCAGCGTCCGCGCGGTCAACGTGGAGGGCACCCGATCCGGTGTCGGCTCCATTGGTGGCGCCGTCGCGGGCGGTGCCATCGGCTCCACCATCGGTGGCAACGACTTCGTGCGGGTGGCGAGCGCCGTTGGCGGCGCGGTCATCGGTGCCGTTGTCGGCACTGCAGCGGAAGAAGGTGTGACCTCCGGTTCCGCAACCGAATTCATCATCCGCAAGGATAATGGCGACACATTCGTCATCATCCAGAACGATGGTGAG
>CAJYBQ010000600.1 GCA_913064755.1 uncultured Alphaproteobacteria bacterium | reverse complement strand
CTGCGCGAAGCTACACGTACGGGCTCGCGGTATGTGAATTGGCGGGGTGCTGGTCACACTCCACGTACGGCCCGCAGTGCATTACGTGGCTGTAGCTTTCGATCAGGATCTGCTCCTTGACCGTGACCGTGCCGAGCCGTGCCACGCGCCCGACTTCGTTACGCCCCAGGTCCAGCAGCATCAGGTGCTCCGCCAGTTCCTTCGGATCCGAAAGCAGTTCCTCGGCCAGGGCTACGTCCTCGGCAGGGGTGGCACCGCGCGGACGAGTGCCGGCCAGCGGACGCACCGTGACCACGCCTTCGCGCACGCGCACCAGGATCTCGGGGCTGGAACCGACAACCGAGAAATCACCGAAATTCAGGTAGTACATGAACGGTGACGGGTTGGTGCGGCGCAGCGCGCGGTACAGCGCGAAGGGCGGCAGCTCGAAAGGCACCTCGAACCGCTGCGAGGGGACGACCTGGAAGATGTCGCCGGCGCGGATGTACTCCTTCGCCTTCTCCACCATCGCGTAATATTCCTCGCGCGATGTATTGGAGGTCGGGGCAGGCAGGCTGGCCAGGTGGTCGATGGTGGACCGGCTGTGGGGCAGGGCACGCTCGAAATCCGCGACCGTGTCGGCCAGCCGCTCGCAGGCCTGGTTGTAGGCCTGGCGCGCGCCGACGCCTTCCTGCGGCCAGACCGGGGTGACGATGCTCACCATGTCGCGCACGGCGTCGAAGATGGCGATGACCGTTGGCCGGACGAACAGCGCGTCCGGCACGCCCAGGACATCGCGGTTGTCCGACGGCAGGCGCTCCATCAGTTTCACGGTGTCATAGGCCATGTAGCCGAACAGGCCCGCCGACATGGGGGGCAGCTCGTGCGGCATGTCGATGTGCATCTCCGCCACCAGCTTGCGGAAACTGGTCAGGGTCGGGTCTGCGCAGGGCACGAAACCGTCCGGATCGAAGCGGGCCGTGCGGTTGATCTCCGCCTTGTCGCCGAAGGCGCGCCAGATCAGGTCCGGCTTCATGCCGATGAAGGAATAGCGCCCGCGCACGGCGCCGCCTTCGACGGATTCCAGCAGGAAGACATTGGGCCGCCCGTCCGCCAGTTTCAGGAAGGCCGAGACCGGGGTTTCCAGGTCCGCCACGATCTCCGTCCAGACAATCTGGGCTTCACCGGAATCGTAGCGGGTTGCGAAGTCACTCGCGTTCGGTGTGAAGGCCATGTTCGGGCTCTCCCGGTCTCCGGTTCTCGGGGACGCGCTGGTTGGATGGTGGACGGGGCGCTATTCGGTTTCGCGCAGCAATGACGGGTCGATGGCCTGGATCATGGCCCGGCGATTGACGCCAACGCCGAAGTCCTGACGCAACTGTTCCTGGTAGGTGGCGAAGACATCTTCGGCCATGGACTGGCCGATTGCCGTTTCCAGCCCGGCTATCTGCTCCGCACTGTCCAGCGGGTCGGCGGCGACGATGTCCGTCACCCGTGCCACGATCTGTGCGGCTTCGGATGCATGCTCACCGCCACCGAAGTCGCCCTGCGCAGCGGAAAACAGCACCGTGCGCAGGTTTCCGGCAATCTCCGGTGCGCCACCCTGGCGGGTCACCGCCTCCGCTGTCTGCACGGTCAGGCCATATTCCGCCGCTACCTCCGCCAGTGCCACGCCGCCCTGCAGGCGCTGCAACAGCTTGTTGCGGGCATCGGCGGCCGCCTTTGCCAGGTTCTCGACCTGCCAGGCTTCCGTCACCGCGTCCCGGACATCGGCGAACGGTCGCAGTTCGGGGGTGATGACCTCCGTCACCTCGACGATGAAATAGCCGCCATTCGGGGTTTCCTGCAGTTCCAGGTCCACATCCGGGGTCTGGCGGAATGCCGAGACCAGGGCGTCGCCGAGCACCGGGTTCTCGAGCGATATGCCCGCCACGTCGGTGCCATTGCGGTCGACGGGGCCGATCTCGCGAACCGCGATTCCGATGGAATCACCCACGGAACGCAGGCGATTGCCACCGGCCAGTTCGTCCTCCACCTGGTTGCCGAGGTCGACCACCCGTTCCAGCGCATGCTCGATACGAATGTTGGCGATCAGGTCGTCGCGCACCTCGTCCAGCGGACGGACACTTTCCGGCGTCACCTTGATGACATGCACCAGGTGCCAGCCGAAGGCGCTCTCCACCGGACCGGCGACGTCGCCGACCTGGCTGTTGAACACGGCGTCGCCCAGCGCACCGGGCAGGTCGCCGGGGCCGACGGTGCCGCGGCTGGTCGGGGCCGCCCCCATCTGCTGTTCGACGGCGGCTGCGAATGCCTGGCCCTCGTTCCCCTTGGCGCGTGCCGCATTCTCGGAATCCTCGTCGGAGACGATGGCCTGCCGGGCCTCCCGCGCGGCGGGCACTGTCAGCCTGGCGTGCTGCACCGCGGCGTCCCTGGGTGCCG
>CAJYBQ010000599.1 GCA_913064755.1 uncultured Alphaproteobacteria bacterium | reverse complement strand
CGACCCGGACCCGGATGCCGCGATCAGCTTTGCCGAACGCAAGCGGCTGTTCGACCTGCCGCGGTCCAGCTGGGCCGACTACGACACGTCGAAACTGTCGGCCGGTGCCATGGTGATCGAGCGGCAGGCGAAGAAGGTCACCCTGACGCCGCAGGCCATGCAGGCACTCGACATCACGCAGGCCGAGAACAGTCCGTTCCAGGTCATCCAGGCCATCCTGCGCGCGCCGGTCGACCTGCTCTGGTTCGGCGGCATCGGCACCTACGTCAAGGCGACCGATGAAAGCCACGGCGATGTCGGCGACCGGGCCAGCGACATGATCCGGATCGATGCCGATGAATTGCGTGTCCGGGTGGTCGGCGAAGGCGCGAACCTGGGCATCACCCAGCGCGCCCGGATCGAGTTCGCGGAGGGGGGCGGCCGGATCAACACCGACTTCGTGGACAATTCCGCCGGCGTCGACTGTTCGGATCACGAGGTCAATCTGAAGATCCTGCTGGGGGCGGTCGAAAGCGCCGGCGAGATGACCCGCAAGCAGCGCGACCGCCTGCTGGTCGACATGACCGATGACGTCGCCGAACTGGTGCTGCGCGACAACTATGTGCAGGGCCAGGCGATCACGGTGGCCGAAAGCGCCGGGCGCGGCAACATCGGTCCGCTGGGCCGCATGATGCGATCCTACGCGCGCACGGGACTGCTGAACCGCGAGGTCGAGTTCCTGCCGGCGGACGACGAACTGGCCGACCGCACGAACGGCCTGACACGACCGGAAATCTCGGTCCTGCTGTCCTATGCCAAGATGTCCCTGAAGACGGAACTGCTGGCCAGCGACCTGCCCGACGAGGCATCGCTGGAAGCCGACCTGATCACCTATTTCCCCGACGACCTGCGCGAACGCCATGTGGAGGAGATTCGCCGACACCGGCTGCGGCGGGAGATCATCGCGACACAGGTGGCCAACTTCACCGTCAACCGGGCCGGTCCGGCCTTCGCACGCCTGGCGCAGGACGACCTGGGCGTCAGCGCGGCGGATGTCGCGCGGGTGACGATGGCCGTGCGCGACATCTTCGACCTGCAGCCGCTGTGGGACGCCATCGATGCGCTGGACAACGTGGTCCCCGCCGCGATCCAGACCCGCATGCTGAACATGGTGCAGGGCCTGGTGGAACGTGGCGGTCTCTGGTTCCTGCACAATGCCATCCGGCCGCTGGACGGCGGGCGCATGGTGGAACGATTCCGGCCCGCAATCGACCAGGTGAAGGGCAGCCTGGCCGAGCAGCTTGGTCCGATGGAACGCGCCGAATGGGAACAACTGCGCGACAGCCTGATCACGGACGGTGTGCCGGAAGACCTGGCGGGCCAGGTCGCGGCCCTGGCGCCGCTCGCCACCACGCTGGACATCGTCGATGCCGCCGAAACCGCCGGGCAGGACATGCAGACCGTCGCGGCAGCCTATTTCGCGCTTGGCGGACGGCTGGGCCTCGACTGGCTGCGGGGCCAGGCGAATGGCCTGAACGTCGAGAGTGCCTGGGACAGGCAGGCAGTCGCCATGCTGGTCGATGACAGCTATATCCAGCAGCGCAGGCTGGTGGTGCAGGCATTCGCGACAAGCGGCGACGATCCACTGCAGGGGCTGGAAAGCAGCGCCGCCGCCGGGCTGCAACGCGTGGACCAGGTAATGAATGAACTCAGGGCATCCGGTGGCGTGGACATCGCGCGGCTGGTGCTGGCAAACCGCCAGATTGCCCGCTTGCTGAATTGATCGGGAGACTGACTAGCATGACCATCCGTATGTTCGACCTCTGCGGTGCCGACAGCGAACGCCGTTTCAGCCCGTTCTGCTGGCGCACGCGCCTGGCGCTGGCACACAAGGGCCTGGATGTGGAGACGGTGCCGTGGAAGTTCACGGACCGGGAGGCCATCGAATCGATTGGCGCCCAGAAGGTGCCGACCATTCTGGACGGCGACCGGATGGTCACCGATTCCTGGGCCATCGCGGAATACCTGGAGGAAACCTATCCGGACCGCCCGACCCTGTTCCCGAACGGCAAGGGCGAGGTCAGTTTCATCCGCTGGTGGTCGGAAGCCGTGATGACCGGCGGCGTCGCCGGGCTGGTTCTGAAGGACATCTATGATCACCTGGACCCCGCGGACCAGGCCTACTTCCGTGAAAGCCGGGAAAAGCGGTTCGGCCGGACCCTGGAAGAAGTGCAGGCCGGGCGCGACAAGGGCGTGAAGGCATTCCGCCAGTCGCTGATGCCACTGCGCCTGACGCTGCAGCACCAGGACTGGGTCGCGGGCAGCACGCCGGGCTTCGCCGACCACATGTGTGCCGGGCCGTTCCTCTGGGCGCGGGCGATTTCCCCGTTCCGCCTGCTGGACGCCGATGATTCACTGAACGACTGGCTGAACCGCATCCTGGACGCC
>CAJYBQ010000598.1 GCA_913064755.1 uncultured Alphaproteobacteria bacterium | reverse complement strand
ATTGTTGCACAGGAAAAAGGCGAGAAGGTCATTATCTTCAAGAAGCGCCGCCGGAACAATTATCGGCGCAAAAACGGCCATCGCCAGCAGCATACTGTTCTGAAGATCAGCGCAATTGGCAACGAAAAGGCAGCCAAAAAAGCGGCACCGAAAAAGGAAGCGGCTCCTGCCGAAGACAAGCCTGCGACTGCAACCAAAGCAGCGCCTGCAAAAAAGGCCCCAGCTAAAAAAGCGGAGCCTAAAGCGACTGCAGCAAAAACCGAAACCAAACCCGCTGATGCCAAAAAGGCGCCAGCCAAGAAGCCAGCGGCCAAAAAGCCCGCAGCGAAGAAGAAGGACTAAACCATGGCACATAAGAAAGCAGGCGGTTCATCCCGCAATGGTCGCGACTCAGCCGGTCGCCGGCTTGGTGTGAAGAAGTATGGCGGGGAACACGTGATCCCCGGCAACATCCTGCTGCGTCAGCGCGGCACCAAGTGGTACCCCGGCGAGAATGTCGGCATGGGCAAGGACCACACCCTGTTCGCCAAGGCAGAGGGCGAAGTGCTCTTCATCGCCGGTGGACGACGGAACACGATCAACGTCGTGGTCCCGGCGGAAGCAGCCGAGTAAGGCCCGCCCCAGAATGGACAGGCGGGTGACACAAGCGCCCGCCGGACCGTTCCCAGTCAGGCGGAGCGGCAAATGAAATTCCAGGATCAGGCTCGAGTCTTCATCAAGTCCGGCAATGGTGGCCCCGGCTGCCTTTCGTTCCGGCGCGAGAAGTTCATCGAATACGGCGGACCGAACGGCGGCGATGGCGGCCGTGGCGGTGACGTCATCGTTGTGGCCGTCGAAGGTCTCAACACGCTCATCGACTTCAGGTTCCAGCAGCATTTCAAGGCGCAGAACGGTCGCCCCGGAGAGGGCAGCAACCGGACCGGCGCGGATGGCCAGCATTCCATCCTGAAAGTCCCCGTCGGCACCCAGGTCTTCGACGAGGAAGGCGACGTGCTGCTCGCCGACCTGACCGAGGTCGACCAGCGCATCGTGCTGCTGCACGGCGGCGACGGCGGCTTTGGCAACGCGCATTACAAGTCGTCGACGAACCGGGCACCGCGCCGGGCGGACGCGGGTCGCCCCGGTGCCGAATCCGCCGTCGTGCTGCGCCTGAAGCTGATCGCCGACGCCGGCCTCGTCGGGCTGCCCAATGCCGGCAAGTCCACGTTCCTGGCCGCGGTCAGCAAGGCAACACCGAAGATCGCGGATTATCCCTTCACGACGCTGCACCCCAACCTGGGCGTGGTGATCTCCGACGATACCAGTTTTGTCATCGCCGATATTCCGGGCCTGATCGAGGGCGCGCATGAAGGCATCGGTCTCGGCACCAGGTTCCTGGGCCATGTCGAACGGTGCCGGGTCCTGCTGCACCTCGTCGATGGCACGCAGGACGATGTGGCCGAGGCCTATCGAACCGTGCGCGCCGAACTGGAAGCCTACGGCGGCGGCCTGGTCGACAAGATCGAGATCGTGGCACTGAACAAGTGCGATTCCCTGAACGACGAACTGATCGCGGAGCGCCGTGCCGAACTGGCGGCGGCCGCGGGCGGCGACCCGCTGCTGCTTTCCGGTGTCGCCGGACAGGGCATCGAGGATGCGTTGCGCGGCTTGCGGCGCGCCATCGACCAACACAAGAAGGCGGAGGCTCCGCAACCGGAGGTTCAGCCGTGGCAACCGTAACCAGCGGAAATCCCCTGACCGAGGCACGCCGCCTGGTCATCAAGATCGGCTCATCCCTGCTCATCGATCCCGACACGGGCCAGGTCCGTGATGACTGGCTGCGCGCGCTGGCGTCGGATATCGCCGCGGCGCGAAGCCGGGGACAGGATGTCGCCATCGTGTCGTCGGGGGCGATTTCCCTCGGGCGACGGCACCTGGGCCTGCGCCGCACACGCCCGAAGCTGGAAGAGAGCCAGGCCGCGGCCGCCATCGGACAGGTCCAGCTTGCCCGCGCCTGGCAGGAAGTGCTGGAAGCGCATGACATCACCTGCGCCCAGATCCTGGTGACTTTCGGTGCGACCGAGAACCGGCGGCAGTACCTCAATGCCCGCTCCACCCTGGAAACCCTGTTTCACATGGGCGCCGTGCCGGTGATCAACGAGAACGACACGGTGGCAACGCGGGAAATCCGCTACGGCGACAATGACCGGCTGGCCGCGAGGGTGGCGCAGATGATCTCGGCCGATTGCCTGGTCCTGTTCTCGGACGTGGCAGGCCTGTTCACCGCCGACCCGACCGTGGACCCGGATGCCACCCTGATCCGCGAAGTGCGCACGCTGGACGAAAGCACCATGGCGCTGGCAGGCGAAAGCCGCAGCGGCCTGGGTGTCGGGGGCCTGCTGACCAAGCTGCAGGCGGCAGAGATCGCGATGGCGGCCGGGTGCAACATGGCGA
>CAJYBQ010000597.1 GCA_913064755.1 uncultured Alphaproteobacteria bacterium | reverse complement strand
CACCCGCCTTCCCCGTCGGGATTGGTCAGGCCGAGGACGCCCACCTCCCCCTCCTGGTGGACGGTTTCCATGGGGATCAGTTCGGCGGCGCGGGCGAGGACGCGCTGGAGCGACGGCGACGCGCTGGCGCGCAGGTCCATGCCCATCGCCGCCATGTCGAGGTTCAGGTTTTGATGAACCAGTTCACCGTGATGGTCGCCCAAAACCTGAACCTCGACGTGGCGGGCCTTGAGGATCAGCTTTTCGAGAAACCCCTCGCCGTTGCCGAACGCGGCTTCTGCCTCGCGGCGGCCTTCCTTGACCTTGTCTTCCCGTTCGTCCGGCCCGTGGATCGGGCGCATGACGCGACCCCCCCCGCCCCACCCGATGGCGTGACCCGTTTCCGCGAAACCAGCGCCGCGGAGATGCTGGATGCCGGCACGTCCGGCGGGGCCTGCGTGGAAATCTGTCCGTTCATCCCTCAAGCCGGATTGACCGACACACCGGCGCAGGACGTGATGAGCGGCATCCTGACCACGCTCCGCACCGGAGATGCCATCGAAGGCCCGGCGCAGGCCTGGGCGGCGCAATGCGATGGCTGCGACAGGTGCATACCCGCCTGCCCGGAGGCGATCAATCCACGCAGCATGTTGCTGGTCGCCAACAGCCTCAGCGCCCGCACCCGCCCGGCACAGCCGGAACTGTTCCGCAAGATGTCCCGTGCCATCAAGATGATGGCGGCGATGCAGATGCCCCCCGACGACATGGCCAGGCTGATGCGCCACAAGGCAGGCCGCGAAGCCCCGGTTGTCTTCTATGTCGGCTGCAACGCCGTCCGCACGCCGCACCTGCTGTTCAACACCATGTACGTGCTGGATGCGCTGAAGGTCGATTACGAGGTATCGGGCGGCCCGGCATCCTGTTGCGGCATCATCCACACGAAGTGGGAAGGCCAGCTCGGCACGGCGGAACGTGTGACCGACGGCTCCATCGACAGTTTCGAGGGCTACAAGCCGGAGAAGGTGCTGAGCTGGTGCCCGTCCTGCCAGATGCACCTGGGGGAGGACCTGGGCGAATACCGCGAGACCAGCTACGAATTCGATCATGTCACCAAGTACATGCTGCAGCGCGGTGCCGAACTGCAGGCGCTGATGACCACCCCGGTCGACATGAATGTCCTCGTCCACGCGCACGAAGGCATGTCGGACCTGGGCCATAACGTCGTCGCCCTGCTGAACCGCGTGCCGGGTCTGAACATCGTCGATGTGGCCTGGGAAGCCGGGTATACCTGCAGCGGCGCCAACCCCGATCTGCCGCCCGGACGAAAGGCCGATACCCGTGCCGCCACCATGGACAGGGCCGCGCAACCGGACATCGATGCGCTGGTCACGCTCTACCACGGCTGTCACGGCCAACTGACCGCGGCCTGCCTCCGCGAAGGCATCCCGACCGTCAACTTCACCGACCTGCTGGTCCGTGCCCTGGGGGGTGAACCGCGCCAGGACGCCCTGGCCGCCGTCCGCGCCCTCGGCGACTTCCGCGCCATGGCCGAAGCGGTGATGCCCAACCTGAAGGCCAACCGCGTCGACGTGGACCCCGAATGGCTCGCCGACCTGATGCCCGAATTGCTGACCAGTGCCGAGTTCAAGGGCGGCCTGAAGGCGTTCGGGTCGCAGAAGACATCGCCCTGACACGGCATGCCACGCGGCACCCCGGTTGAGTGATGACCTCTGCGGAATCCGGATGATCGTCGCCAATGCCGGGCCTGCTGCTCATCGGGATCAGTTTCTGCTGGTTTTGTGGCTGGCCCCATTTATCGTGCGGCGCAGACACGGGTCACACGGTGCCGCTGCCGGTCGGGGCGCGGATCCGCAATCCATATCGGGGAAAACCAGCATGAAACTCCTGCACGCCCACAATTCGCCCTACGCGCGCCGCGCCCTTCTCGCCGCCCGGTTTTCCGGCCTGGACATCGAGGAACTGGATGTCTCCAAGGACGCGGCAGCCCGCGAAATGCTGGTCGCCGCCGGCCCCAGCGCCAAGATCCCCGGCCTGCTGCTGGATGACGGCACCTGCCTGTGCGAGACCCTGATCATCAGTCGCCATATCGATGCGCTGGCCCCGAACAAGCTGACGGATCATTCGCCGAAGCAGCTTGAACTGGAAGGCATCGCATCGGTGCTGATGGATGCCACCTACAAGCGCAGCAAGGAACGGCTGGCCGAGGACGGGGTGCCCTCACCCACGGTCCTGAAGACCGAAACCGACCGCATCACCCGCTGCTACGACGCGCTGGATGCCCGCCTGTCGGGCCAGCCCGCCAGCTTCAACCTGGCCACCATCGCCGCCGTTTCGGCGCTGGGTTATGCCAACTGGCGCGGCGCCGACGACAACTGGCGCGAAGGCCGCGACGGCCTTGCCAAATGGTACGACGCCATGATGGAAAACAAGGACG
>CAJYBQ010000596.1 GCA_913064755.1 uncultured Alphaproteobacteria bacterium | reverse complement strand
ATCGCCACATCGCGGAGAACGCCTACGTCATTCCGTTGCTGCAATACGTCCAGCCGATCATCCATTCGGACAAGCTGTCGGTTGCGACGCATGTATCCGGCGCGCTGCTGCCTCAGGCCATCAAGCCTGCCTGAGCCGCGCTGTACAGAAGCCGGGGCGCGTTCTCTGAAACTGTCCCGGCGACACTGCCGCTTCGGCCATCTGCAGTGGAATCCGTCGTGACGGGACGAACCGAATGAACAGCAACCTGCTGCTCCGTCGCCTGTTGCAGGCAATACCGACGCTCTTCGGGGTCTCGGTGGTGGTGTTCATCCTGGTGCGCGTGGTGCCGGGCAACCCGATTGCCATGATGCTGCCGCCCGGTGCGACAGCGGAGGACATGGAGCGACTGCGGGTCGCCTACGGCCTGGATGGCAGCATCCTGGAACAATACGTCATCTGGCTGGGGCAGGCGCTGACGGGGTCGTTCGGAACCTCCATCAGCCTGCGTCAGGACGTGCTGGAACTGGTGCTGGGTCGCTTGCCTGCAACCCTGGAACTGGCCTTGTTCGCGACCACGCTTGCGGTTGTCCTGGGCGTGCTGGTGGCCATGCTGGGCAGCCTGTTCCGTGGCCGCTGGCCGGAGAGCGTGATCGACACCGTCAACGGTTTCACCCTGGCGATCCCGGACTTCATCTGGGCGCTGGCGCTGATACTGCTGTTCGGCGTGGTGCTGCCGATCCTGCCGATCTCCGGCCGGATCGATCCACGCCTCGGCACCGAGTTTGCCACCGGGTTCTACCTGCTGGAGGCCCTGCTGACCGGACGTTTCACCGTGCTGGGTGACCTGTTGCGCCATGTCATCATGCCGGCGATCGCGCTGGCCCTGCCGCTGGCCGCCATCATCACCCGCGTGCTGAAGAACAGCCTGGCCGAGGCCATGGTGCAGGACTACGTGATGATCGCGCGGGTGAAGGGCTTTTCCCGCTGGCGGATCATCTGGCAGGAAGCCTTGCGCAATGCCGCCATTCCGGCCCTGACCCTGACCGGCGTGCAGTTCACGTTCCTGGTCGGTGGCACGGTGCTGGTGGAGAAGATCTTCTCCTACCCCGGCATCGGCAACATGGCGATCGAAGCGGTGATCAACCGCGACCTGCCCCTGATACAGGGGCTGATCCTCAGTTTCGCGGTTATCTTCATCATCGTGAACCTGCTTGTGGACCTGTCCTATGCCTTGTTGAACCCACCGCTGCGGACCTGAGCGGCGCGGTTCTCACCTGGCGGACGATGGTCGGCTCGGTCGTCGACGCCGCACTCGCCGTGGTCGCGCTGTTTGCCCCCTTGCTGGCCCCGATCGATCCCTTGGAGCAGGACCTGTTCCTGGAACTGCTGCCGCCCTGGTGGCAGGCGGACGCGGATCCGACACGGGCACTGGGGGCGGACAGCCTGGGCCGGGATGTGCTGTCGCGCCTGATCCATGCCGCGCGCCCGGCGCTGATCGTCGCCGTCGTGGCCGGCACGCTGACCATGCTGCTCGGCACCGCGCTGGGGTTGCTGGCCGGGTACATGGGCGGGATCGTGGACACGCTGATTTCCCGCATGGTCGATATCTGGACCAGCTTTCCACCCGTGCTGCTGGCCATCATGCTGGTGGCGCTGATCGGCACCGGCCTGCATTCCGTCATCATTGCCATCGTGCTGATCGACTGGACCCGGTTCTGCCGCGTGGTACGTGCCGAGACCCTGGCGCAGGCGGAGATGGAATATGTCGATGCGGCCGTCATCGGCGGTCTGAAGCGCGGCGCGATCCTGTTCAGGGAGGTTCTGCCCAACATCCTGCCGCTGGTCATCGTCCTGCTGACCCTGGAAATGAGCATCGCGATCATCGTGGAGGCGGTGCTGTCCTTCGTCGGCCTTTCCGTTTCATCGGACTCGCCCACCTGGGGCGGCATGATCGCCGAGGGGCGGCAGGTGATCCATCAGGCCTGGTGGGTCATGGCCTTTCCCATGGGCCTGATCCTGGTCGCCGTGCTGGCGCTGAACCTGCTGGGGGATGGCCTGAAGACCGCTCTGGACCCGGTGCTGCGCCGATGAGTGCAGTGCTCGATATCGCGGACCTGCGGGTCTCGCTGCGCCGTGGCGGCCATCTGGTGCGCGATGTCTCGCTGCAGGTCGGGGCAGGGGAGGTCCACGGGCTGGTGGGTGAAAGCGGCGCGGGCAAGACCATGATCGCCAAGGCCGTGCTCGGCATCCTGCCCGACGCCGTGGCGGTCAGCGGTGGCCGCATCGGCTTTCAGGGCACGGACCTGCTGTCGCTCCCGCCACGCCGGTTCCGCGCCCTGCTGGGCCGGGAGATCGCGCTGATCCCGCAGGACCCGCTGACAGGGCTGAACCCGTCCCGGCGCATATCGGCCCAGATGACCGATATCCTGCCCCATCCCCTGGGCCAGTCGCGGGCCGAA
>CAJYBQ010000595.1 GCA_913064755.1 uncultured Alphaproteobacteria bacterium | reverse complement strand
AGACGCATGTCAGGCGGGCGCAGCAGGCGCTGGCGTGCCGGCAGCCGGGCCCCGGTGGCTGGGTCGTCGGGCAGGTCGTGCGAGAGCATCCGGCCGGGGCGCGTCAGCAGGATCAAGTGCTTCGGGATGTCTGATTCCGTCGCGACCGCCGCCACCGAGACCTCGACGGGCCTGAAATCACGTGGCCACGGTTCCGGCGCGATCATTGCCGGGTCGGAACGCGGGCACCCGGGTTGGAAGGTCGCCAGCCAGTCCAGGTCGAGCCGGCGCGGGGCCGGGACATCCGGCCAGGTCAGCACCAGGCGTCCGTCGCTGACCTCGGCGGCGGTCGGGCGCAGCGCTTCCGGCACGCTCAGCAGTTCGAACATCCTTTCCTGCGTGTCGGGATGCAGTTCGGCCGGGTCGTTGTCCCGCAGCCAGATATAGGGGAATCGGCTGCTGGTGCCGTCCGGCCAGTGCAGCAACAGGTCACGGGTTTCCAGTGCAACGTCGATATGGGGCATGATGATGAACCTGGTCAGGCAGACATGGGGACCGGCACCGGGGATGCAGCGGTCACGAGGCGGTGATCTGTCCTGCTCCGGTTCCGGGGGGCCACCAGCAGACCTGCTTGACGTAACACGTTGCGGGGGTGCCGGAAGATCCGGCGTCCCGGCCCGGGACCGACCCTGATGGTACCTGCCGCAGCATCGCGAATTCACTCCATCTTTTCATGGCCCGGTCATGATGGCATCACCCCTTGCGTCGCGATGACGTATCCGCGACGTTTCGGGGTGGCTTTTCTTCGCTGGCAAGCATTGCTACAAACGCGTCCAGACGGGTCGCGATCACGACCAGACTGCCTTGGGAGCATGTGATGCGTCGATTTCTTGCAATTTTCTGGAGTCTTTTACTGATGTCGACAGCGAATGCGGCTGATGCCCGCGACCTGGAGAACACACTTTACATCGAGCTTGAACACGGCCGCGTCGTGATCGAACTGATGCCCGATGTCGCCCCCATGCACGTGGCGCGGATCAAGGAACTGGCCCGTGAAGGCTATTACGACGGGATCGTGTTCCACCGCGTCATTCCGGGCTTCATGGCCCAGACCGGTGATCCGACCGGCACCGGCACCAGCGGCAGCGGCAAGAAGCTGCGCGCCGAATTCTCGAACGTGCCGTTCGATCGCGGCATCATCGGCATGGCGCGGACGTCCGATCCGAACTCGGCGGACAGCCAGTTCTTCATCACCTACGCCCGGGCATCCCACCTGAACGGCCAGTACACCGTCTGGGGCAAGGTCGTCGAAGGCATGGACCACGTCGATTCCATCGCACCGGGTGAGCCGCCGCGCTATCCCGACAAGATGATCAGCGTGAAGGTCGCGGCGGACGTCGACGGCTGATGCATTCGCGGGTGGCTGCAGGATCAACAGGTCGATCATGAACTATTATCTTGCGGCCACCGCCTTGCGTGCGTTCTCGGCGACGCGGCCCACCAAGGCCGTCTATCGCTGGCTGGGCAACCTGAAGGGCACCCGGAAACTGTCCGAGGACCGGGCAGGCTGGGTGCTGGCGCGCCTGGCGGAAGCGCCGATGACGGCCCCGACCCGGTTTCTCGAACTCGGCACCGGCTGGATGCACGCCTACAGCCTCTACCCGGCATTGCTCTACGATGCGGAAGTGCATTGCTTCGATGTCTGGGACAACCGGTCCTACAAGGCATTCCGCAATGCCCTGCCGCAGGTCAGGGCCGGGCTTTCGGAGATGGCGCTGGATTCGGATCGACGGCAGAAGGCGCTGGATCGACTGGCCCAGGTCGATGCCGCGACGAATTTCGACGACGCCTACCGGCCGCTGGACCTGCATTACGCCATCGATCACCACGGGGCACTGCCATACCCGGATGCGCATTTCGACGTGCTCTATTCGGTCGATGTGCTGGAACACGTGGTGGCCAGCGGTTTCGATGCGAACGCGGCCGACTGGTTCCGGGTGACCAAGCCGGGCGGGCGCATGGTGGCCCAGGTCGGGCTGGATGATCACCTGGCCCATTACGACCCCAGCCGATCCAAGAAACATTACCTGCGCCATTCGGACGCCGTGTTCCGGAACTGGCTCGAAAATGACGTCAAGTACATCAAACGCCTGCCGGCTGACACGATCATCGACAAGCTGGAGGCCGCGGGTTTCCGGATCTTGCAGGCAGAGCGGTTCAGGGTGAACGAACGCCCGCCGGTGCACGATGATTACGCCGGGCAGAGCGAAGACGACATCATGACCTGGCGTCTGCATCTGACGGTGGAACGCCCCGCCTGAGCGAAGGCCGTCGCATCCGCTGCGACCGCGTCAGGATCTCGGCAACGCATGCGAAGGGAGGCGGGTTTCCCCGCCTCCATCCGGTTCGGTCACCGATCGTCGGGGACCAGAGGTTGCCCAGCACCGCCTCGGCCCCGGACACGGACATC
>CAJYBQ010000594.1 GCA_913064755.1 uncultured Alphaproteobacteria bacterium | reverse complement strand
CACTGAGCACGGACACCGAAGCCGAGCCGAGCATCAAGGAAGCACTGCAGGTCATCGGCCGGGACATCCTGGTCATCGACATTGCCGACCCGCAGGGGCCGGGCGGGGAACGGCTGGGCGAGATCGAGTATTACGACTTCATCGCCGAAGGTGACGCGGACATGGACTGGTCCATGCCCGATGACGAGTGGAACAAGATCGCTCTGAACTATACCTCCGGCACCACGGGAAATCCGAAGGGCGTGGTCTTCAGCCATCGCGGCGCCTACCTGAACTCGATCAACAATGCGCTGACTTGGGGGATGCCGACACACGCACGGTATCTCTGGACCCTGCCGATGTTTCATTGCAACGGCTGGTGCTTTCCCTGGACGCTGGCCGCGGTCGCAGGTGTCAGCATCTGCCTGCGCCAGGTGAATTCCGGTTCGATCTACGACGCCATCTCCACCCATGACGTGACGCACCTGTGCGGTGCGCCGATCATCATGCAGTTCATCACCGGTGCCTCCGACGCGGAAAAGAAGCCCTTCGATCAGAAGGTCAACATGATGGTTGCCGCCGCGCCGCCGCCCGCCGCCGTGCTGGCCGAAATGGCGAAGCAGGGGTTCGAGGTCACGCATGTCTATGGCCTGACAGAGAGTTACGGCCCCTGCGTGGTCTGTGCCTGGAAGGATGAATGGGCCGACCTGAGCGCCGATGACAAGGCCCGCATGAAGGCCCGCCAGGGTGTCACTTCCATCATGCAGGAAGCCCTGATGGTCGCCGATCCCGACACCATGGAGCCGGTTCCGATGGACGGCGAGACCATGGGCGAAGTGATGATGCGCGGCAATGCCATCATGTGCGGTTACCTGAAGAACCCGACCGCCACGGAAGAGGCGTTCCGGGGGGGCTGGTTCCATACCGGGGACCTGGGTGTCTGGCATCCGGATGGATACCTGGAACTGAAGGATCGCTCCAAGGACATCATCATCTCCGGTGGCGAGAACATTTCCTCCATCGAGGTGGAGGACACGCTGTATGCCCACCCTGCGGTCGCGGCCTGCGGCGTTGTCGGCAAGCTGAGCGAGAAATGGGGTGAAACACCGGTCGCCTTCGTCGAACTGAAGCCCGGCAAGACCGCGACACAGGACGAGATGATCAAGTTCCTGCGCGGCCACCTGGCCGGATACAAGTGTCCGAAGGAAATCGTCTTCGGCGAAGTGCCCAAGACCTCAACCGGCAAGATCCAGAAGTTCAAGCTGCGCGAGATCGCCCGCGCCGGCTGAGCCGGCGAACCGGCATGCCACCTCCTCCCTCGTCACGGGGGAGGGGAATGCCGTGCGGTGACTGCCAGCGCCCGCGCCTGCGCAGTCGGCCCGAAGCCCTATTCACCGTCGCCGAAGTGTTCGGCATGGGCTTCGTTGGCATTGCGTATCTCGTTGGCGGCGGCCGCGAACAGGGTGGACAATCGTTCGAAACTTGCGACCTCCGCTGAACGATCCTCGGAATAGCTTGGATGATCCAGGCGGTGACGCAGGATCTCGCGGCCCATCCAGGCCACGTGCCGGGTGTATTCCTCCGTCACCACATGGCGTGGGTCGACAAGGTAGAGCTGGTCATAGCGGGTGAAGTACGGAAAGACGATCTCGCCAGGCACGTAGCCGTTCACCATGGTGATGCGCTCCGCCGGTTCCGTCAGGCCCCTGGCACGGTGGACCACCATGTTCCCCTGCTGCAGCACGGCGTAGCCGGGACCGGGCAGGGTTGGTGAGACGATGCGATCAGCCGGAATCGGCTTCCCGGCATCTGCCAATGCCTTCATCTCGTGCTTCGTGCCCCGGAAGTACTGGAACTCGCCGCCCTTCACGCCGCGGGGATCGGTCACGAACATCACGTAGTCGATGCGCAGCGTGTCCGTGTGCCACTTGTCGACATTGGTGCCGACCCTTTCCGGGTTGTAGTTCAGGTGACCGAGTTGATGCGGGATGGAGTGCGGCAGCACGGGGGCGCCGAAGATCTGCGCAATCCAGTCGGAAACATCCGGCGACAGGCTGAGGTCGCGCAGGAAGCGCGATCTGTAGGCACCGCCGCGCACCATGCGTTCGATCCGGAAGTTCGACGTGGCATGGACAGACAGCAGCCGCGCCACCTCCAGCATGCAGGCCGCCCCCTCGTCGCTCAGCACCCGGAACGGCGACGTGATCCCCAGGTCCGAGGGGCAGGTCGCGATCTCGTCAGCGCCATAGCCGAGGTCCGCCAGGCTCGTCCGGGTTTCCGGCATCTCGAGCGCCAGGTGCCGGGCCGGATCGAACACCGGTTCGCTGGGCAGATGCGCAAAACCCCGGGGCAGGGTCGTGGGGAAAGGGAGCGCTTCGGCAATTGGCATGGCTGATGGTCCTCTGCACGTGATTGCCAGACCCTAATCCCCGAATGCAGACTTGGGAAAGATGCATTGGGGAGGATGAGA
>CAJYBQ010000593.1 GCA_913064755.1 uncultured Alphaproteobacteria bacterium | reverse complement strand
TGAAACGCTGACCCCGGAGCCCTGGCGTGGCCCTGCCGCCGCCACGCCCCAGGACATGATCGCGAGGAACACCCCATGACCACACCGCTTCGCATCGACATCGTGTCCGACGTGATGTGCCCCTGGTGCATCATCGGCTACCGCCAGCTGGCGCAGGCGCTGGAGGCCACGGGCACCGCGCATGAAATCCACTGGCACCCGTTCGAGCTGAACCCCGAGATGCCGCCGGAGGGGCAGAACACCCGCGAGCACATCATGGAGAAATACGGCTCCACGCCGGAACAGTCCGACCGGAGCCGCCAGCAGATGGCCAGCCTCGGCACGGAGCTGGGTTTCGACTTCCGCTTCACGCCGGACATGCGGATGCACAACACGTTCAACAGCCACCAGCTGTTGCACTGGGCCGACACCCTGGGGCGCAGGCACGACCTGAAGCTGGCCCTGTTCACCGCGCATTTCACCGACGGGCGCAACCTGTCCGACGACGCCGTGCTGGCCGACGTGGCGGCGGAGATCGGTCTCGACCGGGACGAGGCGCTGGCGGTGCTGGCCGACCAGCGCTTTGCCACGGAAGTGCGCCAGGTGGAGTCCTTCTGGGTCGAGCAGGGCATTCGCGGCGTCCCCGCCGTGGTGCTGGACCGCAAGCACCTGGTCACCGGCGCGCAGGGGGTGGAGAACTACACCAGCATCCTGCAGCACCTGGCGAAGGAGGCCGGTTGACGGGCGGTCAGGCATTCTGCGCTGACAACGCCCGACAAGGCTCGGCGCCCCTTCAGCTCCAGGGCGTGACGAGATACTTCTCGCCCGTCTTCATCGTGCGATAGTCGGTTACCGCTTCCTTCGTCAGCATTTCCTCGAGGTTGACCTTCCTTTTGTAGTTGCTGGCAAAGGTGGTCGTCAGGGTATCGAGCACGCGCTGCCTCATCCGGCCCATGGTTTCCATCCCGGCCATCTGCAGGAAGGGGAACAGCAGCCAGCCGGACAGCGTCCAGCCAAAGCCGTAGCTCGGCGACAGGGTCGTCGGGCCGACGTTCAGCCGCCCGTAGATGAACATGCGCTTCTGCTGGTTGGAGCCATAGCGCGAATATTCGCTCATCTTGCCCACCGCAACCTGTTCCATGGCCTTGAAGACACTGTCGACCATCTTCCCGCCGCCGATCGGATCAAAGCCGTAGAAGGCGTCTGTCTCGTCGATCGCGGAGCGCAGCTGCTGCGTGAAATCATCATCCGACGAATTGACGACATGCGTCGAACCAAGCTGTTTCAGCATGTCGACCTGGTCGTCCTTGCGCACGATATTGACCAGCCCGAGGCCGTCTTCCTGGCAGATGCGGGTCAGCATCAGGCCCAGGTTGGAGGCCCCGACCGTGTGCAGGATCGCGTTCTGCCTGTCCATCTTCGCATTCTCGACGAACCCCAGCGCGGTCATGGGATTGACGAAGGCGCTGGCCCCGTCCTCGGCCGTGTGATCCCCCAGCGGCAGGCACATGGCGGCATCGGCGATGCAATACTGGCTGTAGGCATTGCCCGGCACACAGGCAACGCGCTGGCCCATCAGCGCCTTCGCCATGTCACTGTCGCCCACGGCGACAACCGTACCCGCACCTTCGTTCCCGGCGGGAAGCTTCAGCCCGTGACGGGCCTTCGATCCGGTGTTGAACGGTTCGGGCATGGTGGCGACGTACCTGCCGGGCGAATATTCGGCATTTTCGAGGTCGGCCGCGCTGGTCAGGATGGCCAGGTCCGACGGATTGATCGGCGCTGCCTCCATCTTCACCAGCACCTTGTTCCCGGTGGGATCGGGAAAGCTGACGTCCTCGATGGCCACGGTGAGCGTGCCATTGCTCTCCAGCGTGGTGAAAAGCTGCTTGCCGGTGGTGCTCATGCAGGGGTCTCCATGTGAGGGATTCGGAACGAGATGTACAGTTAGGGCCTGCACCCTGGCACGGAAAGCCCGAAAGGGCATTGTCACGCCGGATTCAGGGGGCGCCCCGAACAGCCTTCGGCAGGTTGGCACCCGGCCCCGCCCGCCTGGACCCCGCGCGCCATCGCCGGGATCACCTCGCCCTGATCACCGCGCCGTGACCACCGCGCCGCGATCACCAAGCCGTCGGTGCCCTCGGGCGCTCGTGGAGGTCACCGCTCCGTCACCAGCCGTTCGTAGAGATGCCAGCTCGCGTGGCCGAGGACGGGGAAGATGAAGACCACGCCGAGGAACAGCGGCGCCACGGCCAGCAGTGTCAGCGCGCCCACCGCCGCGCCCCAGCCAAGCATGACCAGGGGGCTCTGGATCACCGCCTTGACGCTGGTGATCATCGCGGTGACGAAATCGACCCTCTTGTCCAGCAGCAGCGGCATCGAGATCACGGTGATGGAGAACAGGACCGTCGCGATCACGCCACCGACCACCGACCCGATCGCCAGGAAGGTCCACCCCTGGCTGGTCGTGAAC
>CAJYBQ010000592.1 GCA_913064755.1 uncultured Alphaproteobacteria bacterium | reverse complement strand
CTTCGTGGCCGCGGCCAGCAGAACCGGGTGTCAGCCCGTGCCCCCGCACCGGCGCGCCGACCTGCGTCTGTCGGCCGACCGCTGCAGCGCGGTGGCTGTTCCGCTGGGGGCCTGGGGGGTGACCTACGGGCGGATCATCGGCGAGGCCGTCGGCGACAATCGCCCCAGGTACAACGAGGCGATGCCGAGCGGCGAGACGGGCAACAGGCGTGCGGAAATCTTTCTCGAATAGCCCTGGTTGCTGCCCTGCCTTAATTCCGCCGGAACCTGATCAAGCTTCCGGCCCATTCGACCGTCATTGAAGACGGCGGAGGATAAATACTGCCATGCAGGTTGATTTTCATCTGATCAAGCGTCTGCCCCCCTATGTCTTCAACGAGGTCAATCGCCTGAAGGCGGAAGCCCGGGCAGAAGGCCGCGACATCATCGATTTCGGCATGGGCAATCCCGACCAGCCCACGCCGGAACATATCGTCGAGAAGCTGGTGGAGACCGCGCGAAACCCGAAGACACACCGCTATTCCGCGTCCAAGGGCATTCCCGGGCTGCGGCGCGCGGTTGCCGGGTATTACGAGCGCCGTTTCGGCGTGTCGATCAATCCGGAGACGGAAACGGTCGTGACCCTGGGGTCCAAGGAAGGGCTGGTGCACCTGGCCATGGCGATCACGACGCCGGGCGATGTCATCCTGTCGCCGAACCCGTCGTACCCGATCCATCCCTATGGCTTCATCATCGCCGGCGCGGTGATCCGCCATTTTCCGGTCGGCCCGGGACATGACTTCATGACCAGCCTCGAACGGGCGATGAAGCACTGCATCCCCGCACCGACCCTGCTGGTGCTGAATTTCCCGTCCAACCCGACCGCGATGGTGGTCGACCTGGATTTCTATCGCGAAGTCGTCGATTTCGCGCGCAAGCGCGGGCTCTACATCCTGTCCGACCTGGCCTATTCGGAGATCTACTTCGACGGCAATCCGCCGCCGTCGATCCTGCAGGTGCCGGGCGCACGGGAACGGGCGGTGGAGTTCACCTCGCTCAGCAAGACCTATTCCATGCCGGGCTGGCGCATCGGCTTCGCCACCGGCAACCAGGAACTGATCGCGGCCCTGACCCGCATAAAGTCCTACCTGGACTACGGCGCCTTCACGCCGATCCAGGTGGCGGCCGCAGCCGCGCTGAATGGTCCCCAGGACTGTGTCGAGGAAATCCGCGGGGTCTACCAGTCCCGCCGCGATGTCCTGATCAGCACCTTCGCGCAGGCCGGGTGGGACATCCCCTCCCCCGCAGCCACCATGTTCGCCTGGGCCCCGATCCCCGAACAGTTCAAGCACCTGGGCAGCATGGAGTTCTCCAAGCTGTTGTTGCAGGAGGCGGATATCGCGGTCGCACCCGGTATCGGCTTCGGCGAATACGGCGACGATCATGTCCGTATCGGCCTGGTGGAGAACGAACAGCGCATCCGCCAGGCCGCCCGGAATCTGCGGCGCTTTCTCGGTCGCGACGAAAAGATGGTTGACGGCCCCCTCGACGCAGCCGAATAGACAGCGCGACGGCAACATCCGCCACCACGGTGGCGGACACCTGTCGGACCGCGCCCGATCAGCGGGCAACCCGTCACCATGGCGGCCCACCTGACGGTGGGTGCGCGTCGACGGCGTGGTCACCTTGGAAGAACTTGGCGGGAGAACATCATCGTGACCGGGTCATTGCGGATCGGTGTGGCGGGCCTTGGTACCGTCGGGGCGTCACTTGTCGCGTTGCTCGCGCGCCACGAAACGACGATCACCGCACGCGCCGGACGGCGGCTGGAAGTGACAGCCGTGTCCGCACGTGACCGGTCCCGCGACCGTGGCGTCGACCTGTCGGGCATGACCTGGTTCGACGATGCCCGCGACCTCGCGACCGCGGACAATGTCGACGTTGTGGTGGAACTGATGGGCGGATCGGAAGGTCCGGCGCGCGAACTGGTGACCAATGCGCTGGCCAACGGTCGCGCCGTGGTGACCGCCAACAAGGCATTGCTGGCCGAACACGGCAACGAACTGGCCGTGCTGGCAGAGAAACACGGCGTCGCGCTGGGGTACGAGGCAGCGGTTGCCGGCGGCATCCCCATCATCAAGGCGCTGCGCGAGGGTCTCGCCGCCAACAAGATCGAGTGGCTGGCGGGCATCATCAACGGTACCGGTAATTTTATCCTCACCGAGATGGCTCAGAAGCAGCGCGAGTTTGCCGATGTCTTAACCGAGGCGCAGCAGCTGGGTTATGCCGAAGCCGATCCAACTTTCGACGTAGAGGGTATCGATGCGGCTCACAAGCTGACTATCATGGCCTCGATCGCGTTCGGCATACCTCTGCAGTTCGACAAGACCTATACCGAAGGCATTAGCCGCATTACTCCCGAAGACATTAGCTTCGCGAAGCAACTGGGCTACAGCGTGAAGCATCTGGGCATAGCCAGACTCTCAGATAACGGC
>CAJYBQ010000591.1 GCA_913064755.1 uncultured Alphaproteobacteria bacterium | reverse complement strand
CCTGACCTGGACTGCCGAGCCGAAGATGTAAGAACGCAATAGCATGGGCTTCAAGGTGATCGTGTTCCTGCTGATCATGACCGGTCTGCTCTATGCCGCGAGACGCCGGCTCTGGTCGCGACTGCACTGATCGCGGTTCGCGCTCCGACGCGGGCCTCCGACCCGAACGGGAAATCAGGGGGTGACGGTGATGCCGTCACCCCTTTCCTGTTTCTGGCGCAAGTCGGGCGTGGCATTGTCTGCAGATGAATCCTGACACGCCAGAATCCGACGGGGCAGACGACAGGCCGGGGAACGGGCCTGTTGCGCCCTCCGCGCCCTCAAGCAGGGGGGAACTGCGGGCGGATCCGGCGCTGCATGACGGCGGAATGCCGGAGCCACATTCGCGGACGTCCGTCCTGCATGCCGATGCCGGCCAGGACGCGCTCGTGCAGATGGTGGCGGAACCGGAGATGGTTGCCGGTCGCATATCGCCCTGGGACCTGGTGTTCCATTCCTGGCGCCTGTTCCTGGTCAACCTGGATGTCTTTCTTGCCCTGATGTGGCGGCCGTTTGCCGTGACTGCACTGGCCGCATTCGGCGCCGTCGAACTGGTGCAATACCTGGGTGTCGGACTGACGACGCTGCTCTACACCCTCATCGCGATGATCGCCGTGATACCGGTGATCACGGCCTGGCACCGGATGATCCTGCTCGGCTCCAACAACCCCGAGGCACGGGTGACCTATCGCGTCGGACAGGCCGAATGGGCCTATCTGCGCGGTGCGGCACTGCTCTATGGCCTGGGCTATGTCATCGGACTGTTGGTGGAACAGCTCTACGGTCCCCTGATCGGTGGCCCGCTGCTCTGGGCGGCGCGGGAGGGGCTGGAGGTCGGCGGCGTGATTTCCAACCACGGGCCGGCGATCGTGCACTGGACCGCCGTCGCGGTCATCGTCGGCTTCCTTGTGGCGCGCTTCTTCCTGGTGCTGCCTGCCGCCGCGGTGGGTATGCCGTTCAGCTTCTCGCAGTCGGCGTCGGTCACGCGGGGGCAGGGGGTCAACCTGATCATCGCCTATCTGCTGGCCAGCCTGCCGGCATTCGGGCTCGCCTTCATCTTCGACCCGCCCGAGGTGGTGTTGTCGGGCACCGGCAGCACGGATGCCCAGTTCCTCGACATGGTTCTTGCCATCCTGCCGCGCATCCTGCTCTACACGATCGCGGTCGGCATCCTGTCGCTGGCATTCGAGCGGCTGGTCGGCATACCGGGCCGGCTGCGCAGAAAGATTCTGGCCGATGCGCAGACGATGGATTTGAAGATAAGATAGGATTCCGGACGGGATGACCGCGCGGCCATGGCTGCAGCGGATCGGGTTTCGACAACACGAGGGGAGCATGATGGGGCAATCGGAAGTCGTGATCGGCGTGCTGGGCGGCAGTGGCGTCTATGGCATGGACGCGCTGGAGGATACCGAGTGGCGTCGGATCGAGAGTCCCTTCGGCACACCGTCTGACGAGGTGCTGGTCGGACGGCTGCACGGGGTCAAGATGGTGTTCCTGCCCCGTCACGGTCGAGGGCATCGGATCAGCCCTTCGGAAATCAACTACCGCGCCAATATCGACGTCCTGAAGCGCGCCGGCTGCACCGACGTCATTTCGGTTTCCGCCTGCGGGTCGTTTCGCGAGGAACTGGCGCCGGGCAGCTTCGTCATCGTCGACCAGTTCATCGACCGCACCTTCGCGCGCGAGAAGTCCTTCTTCGGCAACGGACTGGTTGCACATGTTTCCATGGCTGACCCGGTCTGTTCACGGCTGGGCGATGCGCTGGAAGCGGCAGCCATCGAATGCGGCATCGACCATGCGCGCGGAGGTACCTACCTGGCGATGGAAGGGCCGCAGTTCTCCTCCCGCGCGGAAAGCTTCCTCTACCGCGACTGGGGGTGCTCCGTCATCGGCATGACGAACATGCCGGAGGCGAAACTGGCGCGGGAAGCGGAGCTTTGCTACGCCACCGTCGCCATGGTCACCGACTATGACTGCTGGCGGGAGGGTGATGCCCACGTCGACGTGGAGGCAGTGCTGGAAATCCTGCACGGCAATGCATCGAAGGCGCAGGACCTGCTGTCCAACGTGGTGCCAAGGCTGGCCACACGGCCCGACGCCTGCAACGCCGGTTGCGACCATGCACTCGACGTTGCCCTGATCACGCCACCGGAAGCACGCGACGAAGCGGCCGTGAACCGGCTCGACGCCGTGGCAGGCCGCGTCCTTTCCTGAACGATACCGGAGACCCGTTTCGCAATGAATGACGATATTCGCGACCGCATCCGCACGATTCCCGATTACCCCAAGCCGGGCATCATGTTCCGCGATGTCACCACCCTGTGGAATGACGCACGCGGGGTTCGCACGGCCATCGACCGGCTGGTTCAGCCCTATGCGGGTGTCCGTATCGACAAGGTCGCCGGGGTCGAGGCCAGGGGCTTCGTCCTGGGCGG